>DASZXE010000736.1:0-3673 GCA_035546475.1 Kofleriaceae bacterium | reverse complement strand
ACCCGCCGGTGCAGCGCGCGGATGCGCACCGCCAGCTCGCGCGGCGAGCACGGCCCGCCCTGCACGTCGTCGAAGCCGGCCGCCAGCGCGCGCTCGGCCACCTCGCGGTCACCCTGCTCGCTCCACGCCAGCAGCCCGACCGACGGCGTGCGCCCGCGCGCCCAGGTCACCACCCGCTCGCACGTCGGACCGTCGAGCCCGCGCGGGCTCCACACCACCAGGACCTCGCACGGCACCGGGCTCTGCGCGAGCACGTCGCTCAGCCGCACCGCGCTGGCGTCGATCGCCTCGCTCGCCAGCACCGACAGGACCGCCGGGCCGGGCGGCGACGCATCGTCGCTGACCGCGAGCGTGATGGCGGCCAGGGTCGGCTGCGGATCCGGCATCCCTGGGGGCCAACCTTCCGCGGGCCGCGTGACGGCCGCCGGACCATCCCGTGGCGGGCCGGTGACATCTCTGCACCAGCGGCGCGCGCCGGCGTTATCGTCGGGGCGTGACTCGTCGCGTCCAGCTCGTCCGGCGCGCCGGTCGCCTCCGGCGCCTGTGGCTCGCCCCGCTGGCGGTGGCCGCCGCCGCCTGCCCCGGCCACGTCGGCGGCGCCCCGGGCGACGCCGCCACCGACGCCGAGGTGGACGCGCCTCACGTGGTCACCCGCGTCGTGATCACCGAGATCATGGCCGAACCGCGCCGCACCGAGCCGCGCCAGCGGTTCGACGCCGCCAACGGCGGCCCGTACGTCGAGGAAGGCGACGACGACAGCCTCCAGTACGTCGAGCTCTACAACCCGAACGCCGTCGCCGTCGAGCTCACCGGCTGGTCGCTCGCCGAGGGCGTCACCTACGGCTTCCCGCCCGGCACCCGCCTCGAGCCCGCCGCGTACCTCGTCGTCGCCGCCGATCCCGCGCGCCTGGCGGCCCTGGCCGGCGTCCGCGGCGCGCTCGGGCCGTTCACCGGCCGCCTGCGTCACGGCGGCGAGACGATCAGCCTCCGTGACGACGTCGGCGCCGCCGCCGATCGCGTCACCTACGGCGCGCTGCCGCCGTGGTCGATGCGCGCCGCCACCGCCGGCGCCTCCCTCGAGCGCATCTCGATCGCCTCCGAGCGCACCACCGCCGACAACTGGCGCGCCAGCACCGCGGCCCTCCCCGCGCCGCTCGCCGGCGCCGGCACCCCCGGCGCCGCCAACAGCGTCGCCGCCGACGTCATCCCGCCGCTGGTCGCCGAGCTCGCCCACGCGCCCGAGGCGCCGGCCGCCGGCCAGGCCGTCACCATCACCGCCCGCGTCACCGCCGACGCGCCGCTCACCTCGGTCGAGCTGCTCACCAGCACCGGCCTCGATCCGGCCGTCACCACCACGCCGATGGCCGACGACGGCGCCCACGGCGACGGCGCCGCCGGCGACGGCGTCTACGGCGCGATCGTCCCCGGCGCCGCCGCCCGCACGCTCGTCCACTACCGCGTGCGCGCCACCGCCGCGACCGGCACCACCGAGTACCCGTACGCCGACGATCCCGCGCCGACCCGCGCCTACTACCACGCGGCGCCGCCCGGCAGCGCGCGCTACCACCTGTTCCTGCCGCAGCCGTCGATCGACGCGCTCGCGGCCGCCGCCCGCGCCGCGCCCCGCCTCGACCTCGACGTCGACGGCACCCTCGTCATCGACGGCGTCGCCTACCCGCACGTCCGCGTCTCGCTCGGCGGCCGCTGGGCGCGCGCGAGCACGCCGTACGCGTGGCACTTCAAGCTCCAGCCGGATCACCCGTACCGCGACGTCACCTCGCTGCACCTGACCTGGAACCGCCCCGACGTGCAGCAGCCGATCTTCGCGGCGTTCGCGGCCGTCGGCCTCCCGCACCTCGACGCGGAGGTCGTCGATCTCGATCTCACCAGCGGCACCGTCGACGGCCCGTGGGGCCACTACGTCGTCTACGAGGCGCCCGGCAAGGGCTGGCTCACCAAGCACGCCTACCCGGCCGGGACTGCCCTCTACAAGGCGCGCTCGTGCGAGTCGTCGGGGCCGCGCCGCAACTCCGACCTCTACTACTTCGGCGACCCCGGCGACGAGCGCGCCGACAACGGCCTGCAGACCGACCTCGACTACCAGGGCGCGTACGGCAACGAGGTCGACGCCTTCGCGCCGCCCGACGACGTCCGCGCGCTGGTCGCCGCGCTCGGCGAGCTCCCCGACGCCGACCTGCTCGCCTGGCTCGACGCCAACGTCGATGTCGACACCTGGTTCCGCTCGATCGCCCTCCACGTCTACCTGCGCCTCACCGACTTCTCGACGCACAACTACTACCTGCTGCGCCCCGCCGGCGGGAAGTGGCAGGTCCTCAACTACGACTTCGATCAGTTCGCGAACTTCTACGTGCAGCCCGCGCTCTACGCCGCCGGCCTCGATCCGCGCGAGAGCCCCAGCTGGCAGCGCAACCGCCTGCACCAGCGCATCGCCGGCAGCCCGACCCTGCGCCGCGTCTACTTCCTCGACCTCCGCGCGCTCCTCGCCGCCTATCCACCGTCCGCGCTGGTGCCACCGACGATGCAGGCACCGGTCGAGCAGGCACGCGACTCGCTCCTCGGCGAGCTGGACGCCGCCAACCTGCCGCCGGCCACTGCCGCGCCCGCCGCCGCGCCCTGCGGCGGCCACGCCGGCCCCGCGACGTCGGTGCACCTGACCGTGCCCGCCGGCTGGGACGCCTACTACACCCTCGACGGCAGCGACCCGCGCCTCTCGCCCACCCGCATCCCGTACGCGTCGCCCATCGCCGTCCCCGCCGCCGCCACGCTGCGCGCCGCCGCCCTCGCGACCGGCACCGCCCCCGCCGCCGGCAACTGGACCGACCGCACCGACTGCGCCTTCGGCCCCTGACCCGCCGCCGCGCCGCTACGGCAGGCCGGGGAAGTGGTCGACGTTGGCGATGTCGAGGTCGGCGAAGTGATCGACGTAGGTGATCGTGAAGTCGGGGAAGTGATCGACCTTCTGCCACTGCCCGCAGCCGTCGGGGAAGTGATCGACCCACTGCACGTTCAGGTCGGCGAAGTGGTCGACGACGTGCACCTGGAAGTCGGCGAAGTGGTCGACCACCTGCACGCGCCCGTGCAGCGCCTTGCCGTGGAAGGTGCAATCCGCCCCGATCTTCGCGTCCGCCGGCTCCGCCCCCGGATCGTCCGGCGCCACCGCCGGCTCCCCCGCCGCCACGTTGCACGCCGCGAGCGCGAACGCCGCAGCCACCAAGCCCATCGTGCGCATCACGCCTCGAGCCTAACAGCGCATGGCCCGCGATCAAGGGGTCTCTACCACGCCACGAACGTCCCACCCGGCTCGCACACGTCCGCCTCGTCCTCCGCCTCGCCCTCGACCTCGTCCTCCGCCTCGCCCGCCGCCTCGCCCGCCGCCTCGCCCGCCGCCTCGCCCGCCGCCTCGCCCGCCGCCGCCTCCTCCGCCTCCTCCTCCGCCTCGTCCTCCTTCGCGTCCTCCTTCGCGTCCTCCTTCGGGTCCTCCTTCGCGTCCTCCTCCGCGCCCTCCTCCGCGTCCTCCGGCTCCTCCTCCTCCTCCTCCTCCTCCGCGTCCTCCGGCTCCTCCTCCTCCTCCTCCTCCTCCTCCTCCTCCTCCTCCTCCGCGTCCTCCGGCTCCTCCTCCTCCTCCTCCTCCTCCGCCGCCGCCTCCTGCTTC
>DASZXE010000735.1:0-19522 GCA_035546475.1 Kofleriaceae bacterium | reverse complement strand
CTCGGTGGTCCAGATGCTCAAGAAGCGAGCCTTCGGCTATCGCAGCTTCCAGAACTTCCGCATCGCCATCTTGTTCCACTGCGGCGGCCTCGACCTCTATCCCCTTGAGTCAGGCAGCCACCCGAAACCCTGAAGAGGCGTGAAACGCAACCCCGAGTCCTCGACGTCGACCAGCGCTCCGCGCACCGGCTCGTCATCGTCGTCGACGACCACACCGGCGACGGTTCCACCCTCGTCCTCGACGACGAGATCGACCGATCCGCCGGCGCCGGCGGTGACCGTCACCGGGACGGCGGAGTCCGAGTCGCCGATCTCGGCGCAGTCGCCGGGGGATGCGTGAAGACCGTAGCTACCGGGTAGCAGCCCCGCGATCGCGAAGGTCCCGTCGGCCGCGCTGCGCGCCAGTCCTTCGGATGGCGGCATCTCTGGTCGTCCTCCGCATCGGCCTCCACCAGCGCGCCGCGCACCGGCCGACCGCGGTGGTCGCGCACGGTTCCGGTCAGGCGCTCACCTCGGGCGACGGTCCATACGATCCCCGCCGCGCCCTCGGCACCGACGGTGAGCGGGGGGGCGTCCTCGCGCACCGGATGATCGTCGCAGTGGAAGCCCACCTGGTAGTCACCCGGCGTGACGGAGGGGAACACCACGTGACCGTCGGAGTCGGAGTCGGCCACGAGGATACGGTTGGGCCGGATGAGGACCACCGAGCCGTGCGGACAGCCCTGCGGTGGGCCGGCACCGCCGTCGATCACGATGCGCCCGCTGACCGAACCCACCCGGTGCATCACGATCGTCGCGTCGGCGACGGTCTGACCGATGCCGACGAGGAGGTTCTCCGGCGACTCGCCCCAGCCGCCGGGGACCTCCGCCCGCACCCTGTACCAGCCGCCGGTGAGCCCGCTGATGCGAAACGTCCCGTCGGCGGCCGAGGTGATCGGGTGGTCATCGCTCCCGGTGATTGACGACACGACCCGCACCTTCGCATCGGCGATCGGTTCGGACGTGACGCCATCGACGACCACCCCGGAGATGACGCCGGCCGGCATCAGGTACAGCGGGATCCGATCGGTCGGCGCCTCGACGGTCGCCCTCTCCTCCGCGTAGCCGTCGGCGCCGGCGGAGACCGACACGGTCCCGGGCGCGGTCCACAGCTCGAACGTCCCGTCGGCGGCCGACCGGGCGCGGACGATCGGCACCTCGCCGTCGAGGTCTCTCGCGTCGGCCTCCACCCACGCGTCGGCGAGCGGTCGGCCGCCAAGGTCGTCCACCACGCCGCGGACGCGCGCGCCGCCCGCCGCGAGCACGACATCGACCGTCGCCCGCCGCTCGCCATCGGCGAGCGCGAGCCAGGTGGCGCGCGCGGGCGGCGGTCCGGTCCACCACGCCGGCACGAAGGTGGGCGCGCTGGCGGCGATCTGGTAGGTGCCGGCGGCGAGGCCGCCGATGCGGTATCGCCCGCTGTCGTCGCTGATCGCGCACGGCGGCTCGCGGTCGGCGTCCGGCGAGTCGAGGCGCGCGCACACCGTCGCGCCGGTGAGCGGCGCGCCGGCCTCGGAGCGGATGGTGCCCGCCAGCTCACCGCGCGGCGCCGGCCGCTGCGCCAGCGCACGCGCGCGGGCGAGGGCAGCCCGCAGGCTGACCGTCGGCGACGTGGACGATGGCTCGGCGCGGTGCTCGCCGCGGCAGCGCAGCGCAGCGGCCATCGCGACTGCGATCGCGATGACGGCGACGGCCACGAGCGCCCGCTTCACCCCTGCGAGCTTACCCGAGGAGCCTGGCCAGTCGCCTCCGACTCGTCGTCGGCGGTGCGGCGGTCGACGGCGGTCGTCTCGACCAGGTCGCCGTCGGCCGGCCAGGGCTCGAGGCGGAGCAGGTCGCCACGGCGCGCGGAGCATGAGGCGCATGAAGCAGGTACGGGGCGGGGGTGGGCGGCGGGCTCGACGGTTCGGCGAGGACGTGGGCGCGGCGGATGGCGCGGACGTGCAGGCGAGCGCACGAAGCGGCGAGGTTCGGCGGGCGTGAGGGCAGGCCTCCGGCGATGGCGGCCACGTCGTCGGTCGGCGGCGGCAGCGGCACGAAGCGCGGGCCGCCGGCGACGGCGTCGGCGACGAACACGCCGTCGGGGACGAGGGTGTGGAAGTGGACCTTCAGCTGCAGCGCCGAGCCGAAGCGCTGCACGGCCGTCACGGCCCCGGGCGCGGCGCCGACGATGCCGAGGGCCCGCGCCTGCGCGCGCTGCCAGCGGAAGACGGCGCGCACGAAGCAGGCGAGCGCGCGCGAGAGGAGCGTCGGATCGCGAGCGAGCCGCGGGCGCAGGGGCCAGGGCAAGGACAGCGTCCAGGCGGAGCTCGATTCCTCGTATCCGGTCGTACGCTCCTACGTCGACGGCGACGAGCCGGACATCGCGAGCTGGGTCGATGTCCGCGCGAGATGCATCGCGGGCGCATCGTCGCCTCCCGATCGGCGATTGTGGACCTGGGAAGCGAGGGTACGGTGCGACCGGGAGGACGTGGTCGACGAGGTGGGCGGCGAGGTCGGCCATGCGGCGGCCGCAGCACGACGGGCAGATCGCGCGGCCCTTGCAGGCGAAGGCGACCAGCCGGTCGAGGCCGCAGCCGGCGCAGCGGACCCGCACGAAGCCGCCGGCGAGCACGCCGCAACCGAGGCAAGCGATCCTCGCCGACGCCTGAGCATTGCGGCCTCCTCATTACCGCGGTAATGTGAGATCATGAAGCTGGCAAGCTCGCGGCTCACCGCGCAAGCGCAGATCTCGGTGCCCGCCGAGGTGCGCCGCCGCCTCGCGCTGGTGGCGGGATCGGTGCTCGAGTGGGACGACGAAGGGGGCAAGATCGTCGTCCGGCGCGGCGGTCGCCATTCATCGCAGGAGACCCACCGAGCGTTCTTCGGGGCCTCACCTCGCCCGCGCACCCTCGCGGAGTTGAAGGCTGGCCTGCGTCGGCACATCAAGGACCGGCATGCGCGCCGTTGACACCAACGTGCTGGTCCGCCTGCTCGCGCGTGACGATGCGAAGCAGGTCGCGGCGGCCGAGGCGTTCGTGCAAGGCGGCGCGTGGATCTCGCACCTCGTCCTCGTCGAGAGCCTGTGGGTGCTCGACAGCGTGTACGAGGTCAAGCCAGCCCAGATCGCAGCTGGCGTCGAGATGCTCCTCGATCACGACGCGCTCGTCGTCCAGGACGCCGACACCGTCAAGCTCGCGCTCGACCACTTCCGCAAGCGCCCTCGGCTCGGCTTCTCCGATTGCCTCATCCTCGCCGTCGCCCAGCAAGCCGGCCACGTCCCACTGGCCACCTTCGATCGCGAGCTGGCCCGGCTCCCCGACACCCGGCGCCTCTGACACAGGCCGCGGCGTCAGCAGTGCTTCACGCCCGCGATGACCAGCAAGACATTGGCTGCGACGCAAAACTTCAAGACTGCCGAGCCCCAGCGACTCTGCTTCATGTCCTCGCCTCCGGAAAGGGCAACGACGAGAGACACCAGCCCCAAAGAATACTCCGAGCACCTTCACGACGACGACATCCATGTGGCCTCCTCGAAGCGACCGCTGCGACGCGGCGCGGCTGCGCTACGTGGTCGGATAGAATTCGACGAGATAATCGGTGTCGACGTGTCGCATGGTCTGCATGCTGCCGCCGCAGCTCAGGCCCCAGCCCAGCACCTTCGCTTCGAGTGAGGCGTCGATGGAGTAATCGGTCGTGTAGCGGAAGGTCACGCGCCGGCGCGTGGCGCGGCCGACACCGAGGCGCGCGTCGAGCATCGCCTGCCACTGCGGTTCCGCTCGTAGCCAGCACAGGCCGTCCGGAACGTGGGGAGCTCCGTGAGGGGGGCCGAACGACAGTCGCCCTTCCACGACAGGTCCTTGACGGTGTCGAGCAGCCGCTCCTCGCGGAACTGGTGCTCGAGCGGGATCTTGCGCTCGCGCGAGTCGATGAGCCCCATCTTCACCTCGCGGGTCAGCTCGACCCAGTGGGTGAACCGCTCCTGGTGACCGACGGTGGCCGACAGGATGACGAGCTGCGCGCGCGGGTCGAGGCCGAAGATCGACTGCCCCCACACGTAGCCGCGCTCGGGATCGTTGAAGTAGTGGCCCTCGTCCATGATGACGAGGTCGGCGGGCGCGACGTTCTTCTCGCCGACGATCCGGTTCCACAGAGCATAAGGCGCATGAAGCAGGTACGGGGCGGGGGTGGGCGGCGGGCTCGACGGTTCGGCGAGGACGTGGGCGCGGCGGATGGCGCGGAGGTGTGGGCGAGCGCACGAAACGGCGAGGTCCGGCGGGCGTGAGGGCAGGCCTCCGGCCAGGGACCGGGAGCGGTCACGCGGGTTCGAAGGCGTCGAGGTCGGGGGGCGGGTCGAGGGCGCCTGGCGAGATGGCGAGCTGGGGCGGAGCGCGGGCGGGTGCGATCGGTGGCGGCTCGGTGGGCAGGTCGAGGTGGGCGAGGATGGCGCGCGCGACGTCGGGGTCGGTGACCGCGGCGAGGACCTTCACCGGGCCGGTGCAGCGGGGACAGACCCGGAGGTCGTCGCGAAAGACGCGGCGGAACAGGTCGGCCCACGGCAGCCGGCGCGGGGGCAGCGGGCGTCGACGCGGCCGGCGCTCGACCTCGGCACGGTGGCGATCGACCGCAGCGGGCAGATCACCGTCGACAACCCGTTCGACAGCGACCACCCCATCGTGATCCCGCTGCACCTGTGATCGTCATTGCACGCAGAGGCCGAGCGTCCACGACACGAGGACGCCGGTCTCGGCGGCGCCGCCGTCGACGACGTGGAGGTGCCACATGCCGGCGGCGGCCTGGCCGTTCACCGCCGACAGCATCGCCTCCGGCGCGAAGCGGCCGCGCATCGGCGGCGCGGCGGTCGTGATCGACGCCGCGGCGCCGTCGGCGAAGATCGTCGACACGTAGTCGTCGCCGGCGGCGCCGTTGCCGCTCGACAGGTCGATCGCCGTGCCGGTCGGCGAGGCCAGCGACAGGGCCAGGTCGCCGTCGCGGGTGTGGGTCACGGTCGCGACCACGACCGCGCGCGCGACGGTGCCGGCGCCGGCGACGGCCAGGACGCTGTCGGCGCCCGCCGGATCGCCGTCGGGGATGACGCGCGGCAGGTCGGTCGCGCTGACGATCCGCGGCGTCTGGCCCGCCGTGCAGCCGAGCTCGAGCTGGCAGGTGGCGCTGCAGCCGTCGCCCGCCATGGTGCCGCCGTCGTCGCAGGTCTCGCCCTCCTCGACGACACCGTTGCCGCAGCGGTGCGAGCCGGGCAGCTCGTCGACGCAGACCGCGAGGCTCCAGCGGTCGAGCGTGCCGCCGACGCCGGCGGTGTCATCGGAGACCCGCAGGATCCAGTCGCCGTCGGCCTGCTGATCGGCGAAGCCCGCCGCGCTCGAGATCGGCTGCTCGGGCCGGAACGCGCCGGTGTACGGCGCGGCGCCGGCGGTGATCGACGTCGCCGCCGCGTCGGTGAAGACGGTGCCGCGGTAGTTCGCGCCCGGCTGATCGCTCGACAGGTCGTGCTGCACGCCGCGCGGCGACTCGAGGAAGAGATCGAGCTGGCTGTCGTCGGCGTGGGTGATGCTGACGATCGGGATGACCTTGCGGACCAGGCCGGCGGTCGGGAACGCGACGGTGCTGACGAGGCCGGCGGCGTTGTCGGGGATCGCCGCCGCCGCCGGGTGGTCGACGATGATCGACAGCTCGCCGGGGCCGCAGGCGAGGTCGGGCGCGCACGCCGGCGAGCAGCCGTCGCCGGCGACCAGGTTGCCGTCGTCGCAGCGCTCGCCCGGATCGAGCACGCCGTTGCCGCAGCCGTTGTCGTGGCAGAGGTTCGAGCAGACGTCGTCGTCGACGAGGTTGCCGTCGTCGCACTGCTCGCCGGCCTCGATGACGCCGTTGCCGCAGTACGGCGCCGCGGGATCGATGCACGCGGCGAGCGTCCAGCGGGCGAGGGTGCCGGTGTCGCCGGCAGCGTCGTCGGCGACGTGCAGCGTCCAGGCGCCGGCGGCGCGGCCGTGGAGGAAGTCGACGCCGGCGGTGGTGGTCAGCGACTGCTCGGGGCGGAAGCGGCCGGTGAACGGCGCGGTGCCGTCGGTGACGAGCGTGGTGGCGGCGTCCTCGAGCTGGGTGCCGGCGAGGTCGTCGCCGGCGCCGCCGTTGTCGCTCGACAGGTCGCGGCGGGTGCCGCCCGGGCCGACCAGCGAGATATCGAGATCGCCGTCGCTCGTGTGGGTGACGCCGAGCGTGACGGCGAGGTGGGTGATCGCGCCGGCGGTGGTGAGGTCGATCGTGCTGGCGATGCCGGCCGGATCGTTGTCGGGGATGGCGAGGTTCGGCGACGCGGACACCACGACCGGCGTCTGGCCGGCGGGGCAGGTGACGTCGACGGTGCAGGTCGCCGAGCAGCCGTCGCCGGACGTCAGGTTGTCGTCGTCGCACGCCTCGCCGGGGTCGAGGTTGCCGTCGCCGCAGCCGTCGGTGATCCGGCAGCGGTTGCTGCACGCGTCGGTGTCGTTGCCGTTGCCGTCGTCGCACTCCTCGGCGCCGTTGCGGACGCCGTCGCCGCAGAACGGCGCGGTCGGGTCGACGCACAGGATCAGGCTCCACGCGTCGAGCGTGCCGGCGGTCGGCACGGTGAGGTCGGCGACGCGCAGCTTCCACGTGCCGGCGGCGTTGGTGGCCAGATCGTCGACGGCGGCGGAGGTGGACAGCGACTCCTCGGGGCGGAAGCGGCCGGTGAACGGCGCGAGGCCGTCGGCGACGATGGTGGTGGCGGCGTCGACGAACAGCGTCTGCCGCAGGTCGTCGCCGGTGCCGCCGCGCCGCGAGATCAGCTCGCGGGTGACGCCGCCCGGGCTGACCAGCGCGAGGTCGAGCTGACCGACGGCCGGGTGGGTGAGCCCGCGGATGTAGACGGCGGCGCGGGTCACGGCGGCGTTGCCGGCGATGGTGACCGCGCTGGTGACGCCGGCCGGATCGCCGTCGGGGATCGCGAGGGCCGGCGTGGCGCTGGCGACGCGCTGCTGCTCGCCGGGGCCGCAGCCGAGGTCGAGCTGGCAGGTGACGCCGCAGCCGTCGCCGGCGGCCAGGTTGCCGTCGTCGCACTGCTCGCCGGCGTCGACGACGCCGTTGCCGCAGGTGTGCGCGCAGCTCGACGGGCTGCCCGTGCAACTGAAGCCGGGCTCGACGGCGCAGGTGGCCGAGCAGCCGTCGCCGTCCTCGGCGGGCGGCGCGTCGTCGCACGCCTCGGCGCCGGCGACGATGCCGTCGCCGCAGGTGGTCGTGCACGCGGACGGCATGCCGGCGCAGTGGAAGCCGGCCTCGACGGTGCACGCCGTCGAGCAGCCGTCGCCCGCGGCGCCGTTGCCGTCGTCGCAGGCCTCGGTGCCGGTCAGGACGCCGTTGCCGCAGCCGGTCGGCGTGCAGTTGGCGTCGCAGCCGTCGCCGCTGGCGGCGTTGCCGTCGTCGCAGAGCTCGGGCGCGGTGACGACGCCGTTGCCGCAGCCGGTCGGCCGGCAGGCGTCGCCGTCGCCGTCGTCGCAGCCGTCGCCGTTGGTGTCGTTGCCGTCGTCGCACAGCTCGCCGGCCTGCATGACGCCGTCGCCGCAGCGGGCGGCCTGGCAGTGGAGGTCGCCGCAGACGCCGCTCGCGCAGTCGGTGCCGTGCTGGCAGGCGTCGCCGTCGTCGCAGACGTGGGCCGGCGCGCAGGAGCCGCCGCAGTCGACGTCGGTCTCGTCGCCGTCGGGGAAGCCGTCGGTGCAGCTCGGCGCCACGCACGCGCCGTCGGCGTCGCAGACGCCGGTCGCGCACGCGGTGCCCGGCGTGACCGGCGTGTGCTGCGGCTGGCCACCGGTGCAGACGTCGTCGGTGCAAGGGTTGCCGTCGTCGACGGGCGTGCAGGTCGCAGCGTCGGGACCGCCGCTGCCGTCGTCGCCGCCGCACGCCGCGACGAGCCCGGCCGCGAGCGCGAGCAGGAGCAGGATCGGGCCGGATGCGCGGGCTCGCTTCCCCATGCGGCGAGCGTAAACACGGGCGGCCGGCGCCGGGTAGGGTGTCAGGATGGAAGACCCGTTCGAGATCGATGGCGACGAGGTGGTCGGACGCGAGGGCGGCTTCCTCGCGATCCGCCGGCTGCGCCTGCGCAACCGGCGCGCCGACGGGACGACGTCGCGCGGCTACCTGTGCGACTTCGTCGTGCGCCCGTACGGCCTCGACGCGGTCGTGGTCGTCCTCTGGTGTCGCCGGCCCGACGGCACGATCGGCGTGCTGGTGCGCGACGCGCTGCGGCCGCCGCTGTGGTTCGGGCGCGACGCCGCGACGGCGCCGCTGCCGGAGCCGGGCCCGCGCACGTGGCTGACCGAGCTGGTGGCCGGCATCGTCGAGCACCAGGACGTCGGTCTGGACGGGCTGCGGGCGCGGGCGGCGGCCGAGGTACACGAGGAGGCCGGCTTCGCCGTCGACGCGTCGGCGGTGGTGATGCTCGGCGCCGGCACCTTCCCGAGCCCGGGCGCGATGGCGGAGAAGTTCTACTTCGCCGCCGTCGAGGTCGACCCGGCGCAGCAGGGCGAGCCGGCGGGCGACGGCTCGCCGATGGAGGAAGGCGCGACGACGCGGTGGCTCGAGCTCGAGGCGGCGATCGCGGCGTGCGTGACGGGCGAGCTCGAGGACGCGAAGACCGAGCTGGGCCTGCGGCGGCTGCGGGACGCGCTGGCCGCGGGCGCGCTCGGCGCCCGGTAGCGAAGGACAGCGTCGGGGGTCGGGGCGTCAAGCCGCGCGCGTGGCCCGGCGCACGCCGCTGCCGGGCGGCGCCGCCGAGGGACTCGCCGCCGGCGGCGGATCGGTGCACCATCCGGCCATGCGCACCACCGCCGCCGTCGCTCTCGCGGCCACCCTCGCCGCGCTCCCCGCCTGCCTCAACTCCGGCTACATCCCGCAGGCCCGCAACCGCGTCGCGGTGGTGATGATCAACGGCGCGCCGACCTACGTGCGCGACGGCCAGCTCTACCAGCAGGGCTTCCTCGGCAGCGGCCTCATGCGGGCGGTGCAGGGCAACCCGGCCGCCGAGCGCGCGGCGCGCGAGTTCCACGATCGCCAGAAGAGCGGCCTCCTGCTCGCGGCCGGCGGCCTCGCCTGCTCGCTCGTCGCCGCCGTCAAGCTGGGCGCGGATCTCTCCAAGGAAGACGAGAACGGCGAGTCGCCCGACCACCTGCCGACGTCGGCGCTGGTCTCGGTCGGCTGCCTGGTCGCGAGCATGGTCGGCGCCGGCTACATCATCACCGCCGAGCCGTACCGCTACGACGCGATCAACATCTTCAACGACACCACGCCGGCGTTCGTGCCGGCCGCCCCGGGCGCGCCCGGCGCCTACGCCACGCCGCCGCCGTCGCTCCGCATGCCCGACTGAGCTACTCGCAGGCCATCGGCGCCATCTGCGCGATCCACGCGTGCAGGAGCTCGGCGCCGCGCGCGTGCACGAGCGAGCGGCCGAGCAGCGGCATCATCGCGCCGACCTGATCGGTGTGGACGCGGAAGTAGAGGATCGACGTGTCCGGATCGCCGGGGACGATGTCGAACGTGAAGCCGCCGGTGCCGGCGCCGGCGCTGCCGGGCCGCTTGCAGACGCCGAGCCGGAACAGGTCGGTGTTGCCGTGGTCGAGGAAGAGCTGCGACGTCATCCCCTGCACGCCGGTCGGGCTGTGGCAGTGCGAGCAGTTGATGTCGAGGTAGCTGCGCGCCGCCGCGTCGAGGTCGGCCGGCGGGATCGCGGCCACGCCGCCCGCCTCGATCGGACGGAAGTCGTACGCCTTCGGCGCGTCGGCGGCGGGCGGCGCGCCGGTCAGCAGGCCGGCGGCGGTCAGCCGGTCGAGCTGGTTCACCGTGCCGACCGCGCCGCCGTAGTCGTAGCTGCGGTTCAAGTGGCGCGCCTTGATGCCGATGAGCGAGATCACGAGCGGCGAGTCCGGCGTCTCCTTGCGGCCGTGGCAGGTCTGGCACTGGTTGCGCTGCGGCACCAGGTAGCTCGCGGTCTGCGACGCGCCGTGCTCGTCGACGAACTGGATCGGCCGCACCTCGCCGGCGGGCGAATAGGTCGCGTCGCGCTGGTCGGCGTCCCAGATGTACGGCAGCGGGTGCCAGCCGTCGTCGTGACGGACGAGCAGCCGCGTCTCGATCAGCTTCACGTTCGCCGTCGGGTCGCGGAAGTCGGCCGGGAACAGGAAGTTCTTGATGACCACCGAGCCGACCGGCAGGTCGAACGCCAGCTCGGGGTCGTAGGTCGCGGCCGCGCCCGGCGGCACGTAGATCGCGCGCTGCTTGAGCGCGTGGTCCGAGAAGAGCGGCGTGTTGAGGTCGTACGGTACGATGCGCCCGCCGGTCTCGTTGAACGTGAAGCCGCTGGCCGGATCCCACGCGAACAGGTTGTAGGCCGACAGCTTGTCGGCGGGCGGCGCGGCGAGGTCGAGCGAGACCGGCTTCGTCAGATCGACGCCGCCGGCATCGACGTCGGTGGCGCCGTCGTCGTCGCTGCCGCCGCACGCCGCCAGCCCGGACGGCGCGAGCGTCGCGAGGGTCGCGAACGTCGCCGCGAGGAGCCAGGTCCGCATGTCAGGGCAGCACCACCTCGGCGACCGCGCCGCCGCGCAGCGTGGTGCAGTCGAACGGCGCGAACGGCGACGGCGGCCGGAAGAACGGGATGATGTTGGAGGCCGACTGCTCGGCGAGGTCCATGCTGGCGAAGGTGCCGCCGGTGTTGCCGCCGACGCAGACGTGGTTGTCGTTGCTGTTCATCGCCGCGACGTTCGAGTCGAACTTCGACTCGCCGATGCTGTCGTACAGCACGTTGTCGACCTGGCCGCCGCTGTACGCGAAGATGAGCAGGGCGCCGAGCATGAGCGGGTCGCCGGTGTCGGGGTGCAGTCCCGAGCCCGAGTGGGTGTTGTTCGCGACGAGGATGTTCTCGCTGCGGAAGTTCATGATGGTGTCCGGCGCGGCGCCGGGCGGCAGCCCGAGGTCGTTCCAGGTGCCGGACAGGCTGGCGGTCGGCAGCGTCCACTGCGTCATGTCCTGCTCGAGCGCGAGGCCGCTGATCACCGCGACGTCGGTGGTGTCGTTGTCGCTGTAGGTGTTGCCGGTGATCTCGACGCGGCGCGACGCCATCGCGAAGGTGCCGGTGCCGACCGGGATGCTCTTGACGGTGCCGCCGGGCGCGAAGTTGTTGTGGTTGTTGTTCTTGATCGTGTTGTCGCGCAGGCGGATGTCGCGGCCGACGATCGGGTTGCCGGGCAGGTCGAACGCGACGATGCCGGCGGTGTTGTCCTCGGCGGTGTTGCCGTAGACGTCGGCGTACTCGGTGTTCTCGATCTCGAGGCCGGCGACGTTGCCGATCACGTGGTTGTTGCGGACGATCACGTGCTGGCACTGGCCGACGTAGAGGCCGGCGTCGGACGCGTTCGACGCCTCGCTGTCCTCGACGAGCACGTTCTTCGACTTGACCGGATAGATGCCGTACGAGCCGTTGGTCGGGTCGCTCGGCGTGGTCCAGGTCGCGCGGATGCGCCGGTAGACGACGCCGGTCGACGCCTCGATGCGGATGCCGTCCTTCGGCGAGTCCTGCACCGTCAGGTCCTGGATCAGGAAGTCGTCGCCCTGGACGTCGACGCCGTTGACCTGCGCGGTGGCGCCGCCGTAGTCGAGGATCGTCTTGTCGATGCCCTGGCCGAGGATGTGGGTGCCGGCGGTGCGGATCGTCAGCGAGTTCGTCATCGCGAACGTGCCGCTGCCGAGCACCAGCGTCGTGTTGGCGTCGATGGTGTTGGCCGCCGTCTCGAGCGCGCTGACGTCGCCGCCGTCGATCTCCATGCATGTGCCGGTGACGTCGGCGCACGAGTTGGTCGGGAAGTTGTCGTCGCCGCTGCCGCCGCAGGCAGCGAGGGCGAGGAGCAGACCGCAGGAGAGCTTGGTCATGGTGCGTCCTTGGCGAGGTGGCACGGGCCTCCACGGTCGCCCGACCCCCCGGCCGCGTCAACCACTGGATGGCGGTCAGCGGCGGCCGAGGCGGATCGGCGCGGACGGCGCGCGGACGGCGGGCTCGGGCGCGTCCGGGTCGGCGGCGTCCTCGTTGCAGGCGGCGCCGCCGGTGATCTGCTCGCGCAGCGCCTCGACGTGGCCGAGCCAGGCGGCCTGCACCTCGGCCGGCACCTGGTGGGCGGCGAGGGTGTCGCGCAGGAGCTGGGTGCGCCGATCGAAGTGGCCGCTCGTGATCGTCGTCCGCGCGTGCGCCTCCGGCATCGACCGTCCGGTGTACCGGACCTCGCCGCCGAGCATGCGCGCCGCGAGCTCCCACTCCTTCTCGATCAGCCGCGCGCGGTCCTTGCCGACGAACATGTAGCCGATCATGACGTCGTCGAAGACGCGGCGGTAGAACGCCTCGACGATCGCGCGCAGCCGCTCGCCGCCGACGAGGTCGAAGAGGGTCGCGTCGCGCGCGCTCACGACGCACCCGCCTCGCCCGCGAGGGCCTCGCCCGACGCCGCGCCGTCGGCGTCGACCGCCCGCGCC
Source organism: Kofleriaceae bacterium (assembly GCA_035546475.1). Lineage (GTDB taxonomy): Bacteria > Myxococcota_A > Polyangia > Haliangiales > Haliangiaceae > UBA2376. Next base: position 6,958 of record DASZXE010000735.1, on the reverse strand, counting down.
ACCGCGCGCTCGACCGTCACGGTCAGGCCCGACAGCGCCGCCGTCCCCGACAGCTCGTCGACGAACGCAGGATCGTTGACGTCGTTCACGCTGGCGCCCGCGTGCGCGCTCGCGACGCGCAGCCTCGCGCCCGGCCGGTCGTGGCCCCAGCCGTGCGGCAGGCTGACCACGCCCGCCATGATCTCGTCGGTGACCTCGACCGGCACGACGATCTCGCCGGTGGCGGAGCGCAGCCGGGCGAGCGCGCCGTCGGCGAGCCCGCGCGCCGCCGCGTCGCGCGGATGCACCAGCAGCGTGCAGCGCGGCTTCCCCTTCACCATCCGCGCGCTGTTGTGCAGCCACGAGTTGTTGCTGCGGAGGTGGCGCCGCCCGACGAGCGTGAGCGGACCGTCCGCGGCGGCGGCCGTGCGCGCGCGCGACCACTCCGCCATCCGCGCCTCCAGCCTGGGCAGGTCGGCCCGGTAGACGTCCGGCACCAGCTTCACCCGGCGGTCGTCGGTCGCGAGCCGCCCCGGCAGGCGAGGCTCGAGCGGCCCGAGGTCGAGCCCGTGCGGCGCCGCGCGCAGGTCCGCCATCGACACCCCCTCGCGGCCGCGCACGAGGCCGTGCGGCCCGACCCGCAGCGCGGCGCCGACGAGCCGGGCCGGCGTCGCCGCCAGCAGCGTCCGCCGCAGCGCGCGCGTCGCGAGCTTGCGGGTCAGGCCGCCGGGCGCGAGCAGCCGCGCCGACAGCTCCGCGCAGATCTCCCAGTCGTGGCGCTGATCGGCGCCGCGCTCGAACACCGGCGGCGCGTAGCGCGCGACGTTGCGCACCGCGTACATCGCCAGCGCGAGGTCGTAGTGGTCGCGCTCGAGCGGGCTCGTCGGCGGCAGGATCACGTGCGCGTGGCGGGTCGTCTCGTTCAGGTACGGATCGATCGACACCATGAAGTCGAGCGTCGCCAGCGCGCGGTCGAGCCGCCGCCCGCCCGGCGTCGACAGCACCGGGTTGCCCGCCGCGGTGACGAGCGCGCGCACGCGGCCCTCACCCGGCGTCTCGAGCTCGTCGGCCATCGTCACCGCCGGCAGCTCGCCGCCGAACTCCGGCAGCCCGCGCACGCGGCTCTTCCACCGGCCGAGCCCGTTCTCGAAGCCGAGCCGGCGGGCGAGCGGCACCGCGTCGACCGCCGGCGTCGTGAACATGAGGCCGCCCGGCGTGTCGAGGTGACCGGTCACGACGTTCAGGGCGCAGACGAGCCACGCGGCCAGCCCGCCGAGCTCGACGGTGCAGATGCCGAGCCGCCCGTAGCAGACCGCCCGCTCCGTCGACGCCAGCGCCCGCGCCAGCTCGCGCACGGTGCCGGCGTCGATGCCGGTGGCCGCCGCCGTCACCTCGGGCGTGAAGCCCTGCGCCAGCGCGCCGAGTCGCTCGACGCCGTCGACCCACGCGGCCGCGCGCACGCGGCCCTCGGCGTAGACGACCTGGATCATCGACAGGAGCAGCAACGGATCGGTGCCGGGCCGGATGAAGACGTGGCGGCTCGCCAGCTCGGCCGTCTCGGTGCGGCGCGGATCGACGACGACCACCTGGCCGCCGCGCGCGCGGATCGCCTTCAGCCGCCCGCGGATGTCGGGCGCGGTCATGATGCTGCCGTTCGACACCGCCGGGTTGGCGCCGAGCACGAGCATGAAGTCGGCGCGATCGACGTCGGGCACCGGCATCAGCACCTGGTCGCCGAACATCGTCATCGCCGCCAGCATGTGCGGGAGCTGATCGAGCGACGTCGCCGAGTAGCTGTTGCGCGTGCGCAGGGCGCGGCGGAAGAGGAGCTGGCCGTGCGTCATCAGGCCGAGGTTGTGCGCGGTCGGGTTGCCCTGATAGACGCCGATCGCGTCGGGGCCGTGCTCGTCGCGGATCGCGCGCAGGCGATCGCCCACCAGGTCGAGCGCCTCGTCCCAGTCGAGCTCGCGCCAGCCGGCGCCGTCTCGCGCGATCGGCCGCCGCAGCCGATCGGGATCGTGGTGGAGATCGGCGAGCGCGGTCGCCTTCGGGCACAGGTACCCGCGCGAGAACGGATCCGCCGCGTCGCCGCGGATCGCGACCACCCGGTCGCCGTCGACGTCGATCGCGACGCCGCAGGTAGCCTCGCACAGGGTGCAACTGCGATAATGGGTCGCCATGCGCTCGCCTTTCGCAAGGCACTGTAGCAGCCCGGGCGATCTGCCGAGCGACGCTGCTCGTACCTGCCGGCGCCGGAGCCGGCCCCGATGAGCGACGCCCTCCCGCCCATGCCCCCCATGACCGAGGAGGAGCTCGTCCGCCTCCATCCATGGCCGGCGCGCTTCGGCGACGGCCCGCGCCTCACGTACCTCTGGCACTTCGAGCTGCAGTCGTCGCCCGCCGACGTGTGGCGGATCACGGCCGACACCTCGCGGCTCAACCGCGCGCTCGGCACCGCCGAGATGCACTTCGAGGATCGCGGCGCCGAGCGGTGGGGCTGGTCGAAGCCGGGCGGCGTCCGCCACGTCTGGCGCGAGCTGCCGTGGAACTGGGTCGCCGGCGAGTGGCTCGAGTGCGTGCGCGTCTACGAGCGCGGCTTCATGAAGGTGATGCAGGGCGTGCAGCGGGTGACGCCGCTGCCCGGCGGCGGCGCGCGCTTCACCGCCTACTTCGCGTTCCTGCCGCGCGGGCTGGTCGGCGCGACCGCGATCCGCCTCGGCTTCCCCGGCATGGAGAAGGCGTACCGGCGCGTGCTCGCCGAGCTCGACCGCCAGCTCACGGCGGTGACGCCGGCCCTGCTCCAGCTCGCGCCGCCTCCGCTCGAGCCGGAGGCGCGCGCCCGCCTCGAGCGGATCCGCGGCGAGCTGATCGGCCAGGGCCTCGATCGCGCGGCGGTCGACCGGCTGTGCGAGTGGGTCGCCACCGCCGACGAGCTCGACCTCCACCGCATCCAGGTCCGCGCGCGGGCCCGGAGCTGGGGCCTCGACGAGGACGCGGTGCTGCGCGTCTTCCTCCACGCGACGCGCGCCGGCCTGCTGCAGCTCTCGTGGGACGTCGTCTGCCCGCACTGCCGCGACGCCGAGGGGATGGCGCGCCTCGGCGACGTCGCCGGGTCGGCCGCGTGCCCCGCGTGCGAGATCTCGTTCGCGACCGACACCACCGAGGCGATCGAGATCACCTTCCGCGTCCACCCGTCGATCCGCGTGGTCGCCGAGCGCCACTTCTGCAGCGCGGAGCCGGCCCACAAGGACCACATCCGGGTGCAGCGGGCGGTCGCGCCGGGCGAGGCGATCGCGGTCGCGCCGGCGCTGTTGCCGCGCCGCTACCGCGCCCGGCTGCACGGCGAGACGCGCCACGGCTTCCTCGACGTGGCAGCCGCCGGCGACGCCGCGGTCGAGTGGGCGGCGAGCGAGGGGCCGATCACGCGCGCGGTCGCGCCGGGGCCGACCTTGACGCTGCGCAACGACCTCGATCGCGACGCGATGTTCGTCATCGAGGACGCGCAGTGGAGCGACGTCGCGCTGCGCCCGGGCCGGCTGCTGTCGTTCCAGGAGTTCCGCGACCTGTTCGCCGAGGAGTACCTGGGCGCCGACGTCCGGCTGGCGGTCGGCGAGCAGACGATCCTGTTCACCGACATGGTCGGCTCGACGGCGCTCTACGCGGACCGCGGCGACCCGGCGGCGTTCGTCGAGGTGCGCCGCCACTTCGACGCGGTGTTCGCGCTCATCACCCAGCACCGCGGCGCGGTGGTGAAGACGATCGGCGACGCGGCGATGGCGGCGTTCAACGATCCGCTCGACGCCGTGCGCTGCAGCAAGGCGATCCACGACCGGTTCTCGCCGGCGTGTACCGACTCGGTGGCGCGGCTGCGCATCTCGCTCAACACCGGGCCGTGCATCGCGGTGAAGCTGAACGCGAACATCGACTACTTCGGCAGCACGGTGAACGTCGCCGCCAAGCTGCAGGCGCTCGCCGAGTCGTGGCAGATCGCGATGTCGGCGGCGACCTACGGCGCGCCCGGCGTCGCCGCCTGGCTGGCCGACCAGGGCGCCGTCCTCGAGGACGCCGCCTACGTCTCCAAGGCCCTGCCCGCCCCGGTCGCCGTCAAGCGCTGGTCCGTCTACCCCTGACCCCTCGCGGACCGGCCCGAACTCCTGGATGCGTCCTTGGGGGACAGGCGCCAGGTGTGCTTCCCGCAGCCCCTATCGATCACGGCCCTCCAGCAACCGGCTGGGCATCGCGGTACGCATACGGGGTCAGGTACCGGTACGGCAGGTCGCCAGCATCGTCATCGGGCGGCGGGTGGCGTAGCCGCTGGATCGTCCACTTGCGCACCTTGCACGCACCGGCGCGATTGAGTCCCAGGATCTCGATCGTCGTGCGGGCCCGCTCCTGGTCTTCCTGGCTGGCGACCTCGTTCGGCTGGAGCTCCCCGGTATCGAAGCGATACTGGAAGTAACGCTCGAACGTGAACTCACCATCGTCAGGGCGCAACAGGGAAGGTTGCCACCGGGCACCCTTCGCCTTGTTGCACTGCATGCAGGCGATGAACAGGTTCCTCCAGTCGCAAACGAGGTGGACGAATCGCGGATCGGTCTTCGGCTGGAAGTGGTCGATCTGCTGCTCGCCCATCGCGTCGATCGGATGGCCGTCGCAGTATGCGCATCGCTCGTCGGTCATCTCGCGCAGGGCCGCGCTCACCACCTCGAGGAGCGCTTGTCCGTCGCGCCGAGGCCACTGGAAACGGTGGCGCGGATCGGATGCACGCCTTCGCACGTACTCATCGGCAATGGCCGGGCCATGCTCGCGCAGGAGAGGTGGCTCCGGCCCGCGGATGCATGGCCTCATGACGCGGGACGCTGCGCGAGCTGCCGCTTGAGCTGGCCGAGCTCCAACGCGATCAGCTCGCGAACCTCTTCGCTGCGCCCGGCGAGCTCCGCTGCCAGGCGATCGAGGTCCGATCGTGCGGTCGCGTCGCCACCAAGCAACCGATGCTTGGCGCGATGGAACTCGAGGAACGCTCGCTCCGTGTCGACGTCGAAGTCGGACTCGATGCCGAAGATCGAGCGCAGCACCGTGCCGTAGCTGACGCCGATCTGCGACGTTTCGGTTCCCTCCACGATGGCGGTCTTGCCTTGGAGGCCGAGCGTGATGACATGTGCGTCCGCCGCGGAGGCGACGACGAACGGCGAATGGGTCGAGGCGATGATCTGTGCCCTTGGAAAGGCGCGCTGTACGAAGGGCAGCACCTTGCGCTGCCACGCCGGGTGGAGGTGGATGTCGACCTCGTCGAGCAGGAGGAGGAACGATCGCTGTGTCGTGGGGACGTTGTCGACCCACGGGATGCGGTCGAGCCGCATCAGCAGATCGGCGATCCAGCTCACGATCGACTTCAATCCGTCGGGGAGCAGTCCGAGATCGACATCGACGCCACGCCAGCGCACGCGAATGTCGTTGTTGTCGTCGTTCGGGACGAACCTGAACGTCGGATCCTCGATGATATCTGCGACGACACGCTCGATGTCGGTCACGCTCTGCTCGAGCTGGGCCGCACGGTCATGACGGCCGGCGTCCTTCGCCTTGAGACGAAGGAACTGCTGGTTTGCGACCCAGCTGGCAAGGACGTGCGTGTCCGCAGTCTGGACGAACGACAAGCTGTTCTCGAAGGGACTGCTCTGAGGATCCTGGACGGCCGTCACGTGGACGTCTTCGAGCGACCGCATGCCGGCGTAGGCGAAGGCAGCCCAGTCGAAGGCCAACCCGTCACGGTGCGCATTGGGTCCGACGAGGGCGGCGGTGTCGGCGTACTTGTCGATCCGGTTCACGCGGCGGCTGTAGCCGGCGTTGGTGAAGTAGCGAACGCCATCTCCGCGCGAGCTCGTGTGCAGGAGCCGGTTTCCGCGCGGGTCCGTCCATGACGCATCGTCGGCCGCATCGGTCTTCGCCACGGCGAAGTACGTCTCGCCCATCGAGAGCCCGACGAGCGAGTTGCGAGCACGCAGTCGCGCGCCGACGAGATCTCGGCCCAGCTTGCCTTGTCCGTCGATGATGGCGGCTGCGATGGCGTAGAGGACGGTGCTCTTGCCGCTGCCGTTGGGACCCGTGAGCAGGTAGACGTCGGCGAGATCCGGATCCTTGCCAGGGGGGAAGTCGATGGTGACGTCGTCGAAGGGGCCGACGTCCCTCAGGTGGATGCGATCGACGCGCAAGACTCGTGGATCGTACCAGAAGCTTGCCCGGCTACCTGTCGTGGAACGCGGGCAAGGTTGGTCCCGCTGCCGCCAGTCACGCAGGCGGGTGGGCGGTGAGCCAGCGGTCGACCTCGGTGCGCTTGGCGGCGAAGTCGTCGCCGAGGGAGGCGTAGGCGGCGCTGGCGGCGGTGGCGGCGTCGCGCGCGGCGGCGCGCTGGCCGGTGGCCCACAGCGACTGCGCGAGGCCAAAGCCGGCCTCGCCGAGCATCGGCGGCGGCAGGCCGGCGCGCTTCACGATCGCCTGGTAGCGCGCGATCGCGGCGGCGTGCTTGCCCTCCAGGCGATCGGTGTGGGCGAGCTCGACCTCGAGGTTGGCGGTGTCGGGGTGGTCGGCGCCGTTCGCCTTCGTCGAGATCGCCAGCGCGCGCTCGAGGTGGCCGCGCGCGTCGGCGAAGCGCTGCTGCCCGCGCGCAGCGTACGCGCGCAGGATGAGCACGTTGATCAGCTCCGGCGCCTCGAGGCCGAGCTTCTTCTCGAAGATCTGCTCGGCCTGCACCGCGCCGCTGTCGGCGCGCGCGAAGTCGCCCGTCTCGGCGTCGAGCATCGCGACGTTCGCGATCGCCATCGCCGTGAACGTCGACTCGGCGCCGTGGGTCGCGATCGCGCGCGGGATCGAGCCCTCGTAGGCGGCCCGCGCGGCCTCGAGGTCGCCGTGGCGCTGGGCCACCGCGCCGAGCAGCGTGTAGAGCTCGGCGGCGAACTTGTCGTCGGGGCCGTAGGCGGGCGCG
>DASZXE010000734.1:0-17355 GCA_035546475.1 Kofleriaceae bacterium | reverse complement strand
CGTCGCGCCCGGCGCGGCCACGCCCGTCGACGCGCACGGGTCGAAGATGATCGCGTCCGCCGGGTCGGTGGCGGACGTGCAGGCGGACAGCGAGAGGAGCGGTGCCAGGACGAGGAGGAGCGGGCGCAACCCGACCAGGCTACGCGGGCGGCGCGCCGCTCCTCAAGCGCAAAGCGTGCAGCGGGGTCGATCCGTCGCCGTGCGCAGCTCGTCGAAGCGGCCGGCGCTCGCACTCCCACATGTGCGTCGGCCCGTGATCGCTGCTGTCGCGCGTCTGAGCAGGAGTCCCTGACTCGTGTTCGCGGGACGCGCCGTGGAGTCGAGGCCGTGTCGCGACCCATCACGTCTCGCGACGCCGCGCGGTCACGGGCATGGCGGCGCGCCCGGCGCCACGTGGACTGCCCTCGTGTCGCCGGTGGCCGCGTCGACGACGACGCGCTGGCCGTCGCGCAGGTCGATCACGGCCGTGCCGGCGGAGCAGTAGCGCACGTGCCACCAGCGCTCGTCGGGGCTGTCGCGATCGAGGCCGTCGGGGATGGTGACCACGACCTTCTCGGCGCCCCCGGCGTTGCCCGCGTCCGCGGCCTCCGCGGCGTCCGGCCTCGACCAGTGCAGCTCGAGGTCGTCGCCGTGGCCGTCGCGACCCGCGAGCATGAACGGCGTCACGTCCTCCTCGATGCAGCTCGCGTCGTCGGGCGCGACCACGCCGCGGCAGGCGGTGACGCGGTTCTGCAGGTCCTTCCACACCGTGTTGCGGCCGTTGCCCCACTCGACGAGCGTGCCGCGCGGCGACAGCGCATCGCACGCCGGATCGGCGCCGCCGGCCGACACGTCGGCGCCGTCGGTGACGCCGAGCCGCTGGTGGCGCCTCAGGTCCCAGACCTCGCAGGTGCCGCCGACGTCGCCGGTCTCGCCATCGACCTGCGCCGCGAGCGCGCGGTCGCCCTTGCGATCGCGCCACTCGAAGCCGGCGGGCGGCGGCTCCGACGGCAGCGCGGTCTCTTCCGGCGCGGCGGCCGCCGGGCCGCCGGCCGGCGGCGCGGCCGACCGCTCGACGGGCGCCTTCGGCGGAGCGGTGCCGTGGCACGCGGCGAGCGCGGCGAGCGCGGCGAGCGAAGCGAACACGATGCGCATGCTCCTGGAACGCGCGTCGCACCGCGCGTCATCCCGAGGTGGCCGCGGGTGGCCGGCGCCGCGGTATCGTGGGCGGGCCGCGACGCCGCGGCAGGAGGGCCGATGGCCACGCTGTTCGACACCGTGCACGAGTTCTTCGAGGATCAGGGCTGGCCGCCCGCCCGCATCGAGGGCGTGACCGCGCTGCGGTTGCAGTTCCGCGGCCAGCACGGGTCGTGGATGTGCGTCGTGCGGGTGCGCGAGGCGCAGGGCCAGATCGCCTTCTACTCGCTGGCGCCGAGCGCGGTGCCGGCCGGCCGGCGCGCGGCGATGGCGGAGTTCATCGCGCGAGCGAACTACGGCATGATCGTCGGCAACTTCGAGCTCGACGTCGGCGACGGCGACCTCCGCTTCCGGACCTCGCTCGACCTCGGCCCGGCCGGCGCCGAGGGCGCGCCGATCTTCTCCGACCTGTTCGGCCGCATCATCGCCGCGAACCTCCACATGATGGATCGCTACCTCCCCGGCATCGCCGACGTCGTCGGCGGCCGCACCCCCGCCGAAGCGATCGCCGCCATCGAGCGCCCCCCCGCGCCCGGCGCCTGACGCCGGCGCGGCCGGGCGGGCTCTCCGTCGACGACGGATCCTCGGGAGCCGCGACGTTGCAGTGGGTCAGCGGACCCCCTACGATGATGGCGTGCTGGGTCAGCGGATCGGTGCGTATACGATCGAGCGGAAGCTGGGCGAGGGCGGGATGGGCGTGGTGTACGCGGCCAGTCAGGATGGCTGTCTGCGCCAGGTCGCAGTGAAGGTCCTGCTGGCCGATGTCTCGCGCGATCAGGCGCTCGTCCAGCGGTTCTTCAACGAGGTGCGCGCGACGACGGCCATCGAGCACCCGAGTATCGTGCAGATCCACGGCTTCGACTATGCGCCGAGCGGCGCCGCGTACCTGGTCATGGAGCTGCTGGCCGGGGAGACGCTGTCGGGGCGTCTCGAGCGCATCCCGAGGCTGTCCGTCGCGATGGCGGTGACCTTCGCCCGCCAGATCGCGACGGCGCTCGTCGCGGCGCACGACGCGGGCATCATCCATCGCGACCTCAAGCCCGACAACGTCTTCGTCGTCCCCGATCCGGAGGCGCCGGGTGGCGAGCGCATCAAGCTGCTCGACTTCGGCATCGCCAAGCTCGCGCACGACACGATCGGCCACGCCGGCACGATCACGGGCATGCTGATGGGCTCGCCGCACTACATGTCGCCCGAGCAGTGCGAGGACGCCGGCGCGGTCGATCAGCGCACGGACCTCTACTCGCTCGGCTGCATCCTGTTCCAGATGCTGACCGGGCGGCCGCCGTTCGTCGCCGACAAGCCGGTCCGCCTGATCAGCATGCACCTGCAGACGCCGCCGCCGGACCTCGCGACGCTGGTGCCGGGCATCCCGTCCGACGTCGACGCCCTCGTGCGGCGGCTCCTCTCGAAGTCGCCCGACGAGCGGCCCCGCACCGCCCGCGATGTCGAGGCCGAGCTGGTGCGCTGCGGCGCCATCTCACCCGCACGTCGGGCCGAGGCCGCGGCGCCGTCCGCGGTGTCGGGAGCCATCGAGCGAGTCACCGATCACGCCCTGGCCTCCCGCGTCAGCGACCGCGCCAGGCGCGCGCGGCTGGGGATGGCGGTCGGCCTGGGGCTGTTCGCGGTGGCGGCGCTCGCGGCGGTCTTCCTGCTCGGCGGCGACCTCCGCGGCTGCGGACCGGACCGATCGAACGGCGCCACGGCCGCCCGCCGGGACGCCGCGATCGACGCGCCCCCGCCGTCGTCGGCGGACGCGACGGTCGCGGATGCGGCCGCGTCGGCCGCGCCGCCCGATGCGAGTCCGCCGGTGGACGCCACCGGGGCCGAAGCTCGCGAGCCAAGGAGCGCGAGCCGGAAGTCGCCGCAACAGGCCGCCGAGGAGCGCATCCTGGGTGCGCGCGAGAAGATCGCCGCGGGTGACTGGTCGACGGCGATCGCGCTGCTCGACAATGCATTGGAAGAGGAGCCGATCGAGGGGGCGACACGCGCCGAGGCGCTCAAGCTCGCCGCGATCTGCGCCTGCAACCTGCCCGACCGCGGCCGAGCGGAGCGCCGCTACCGGGCGCTCGCGGCCGCCGCGCGCGTGACGGTCCGCGGAGTCTGCGCCGCGCACGACATCGATCTGGGACCGTGACCGCCGCGATCACGCACGACCGCGACGTGCCCTGACGGCGGCGTACAGCGGTGAGCGGGGCGCCGGTGGACCTGCATGCCTCACGGGCAACTCACGCGAGCGTCGTTGATCGGTGAGGGCGCGGCCGACAGGCTCGATCACGACAGGTCGCGGAAGTAGCTCCACGCACGATCAGGAGGGGACATGATTCGCACGAGCCTCGTCGCGTTCGTCGTGCTGCTCGCCAGCAGCCAACCGGCCGCCGCGCAGAGCGTGGTCGTCTTCGACGACTTCCCGCCGGCCGGAACGCCGCTGAGCGCCGAGGGCTTCTCGGTGCAGCGCTTCCTCGATCCACCGGACGTCGTCGAGATCGAGCACGCCGTCCGCTTCGTCGCGCCGGCCGAGCCGCTGCGCCTCGACGCGCTCGCGCTCGGCGTCTTCCGCGGCGCCGAGGACGACGGCGCGATCGTCATCCGCGTCTCCGTCGACGGCCCCGGCGGGCCGAGCGACGACGTCGTCGACACCATCGAGGTGCCGAGCGACGACGTGCCGGTCTTCTCCGACGAGACGCCGCCGCCGCTGGTCGTCGCGTCCGTGCAGCGCCCCGTGCTCGAGCCCGGCCAGGCCTACTGGGTCAGCGTCTCGCCGGCACCGCCCACCGACGCGGCCCGCATCGTGACCTGGGCCGTCGGTGGCACCGCCAACGGTCCGGTCGCCGGCCGCACGTCGGTCGATCCCGACACCGAGTCGCGCGGGCCGTGGAACGTCTTCACCTCCAACACGCTCCTGCGCGTGGAGGCGGCGCCTCCGAACAGCGCACCCGACGCCGCCGCGGATGCCTACGCCGTCGACGAGGACGGCGTGCTCGCCGTCGCCGCGCCGGGCGTCCTCGCCAATGACCGCGATCCCGACGGCGACGCGATCACCGCGGTGCTCGAGCGCGCGCCCGCCCACGGCACGCTCGCGCTCGACGAGGAGGGCGGCTTCATCTACCGGCCCGCGCCGGACTACAGCGGCCCCGACGGCTTCGCCTACCGCGCGACCGACGGCGACCTGACCGGCGATCCGGTCGAGGTCGCGATCGCCGTCGGCGCGGTCGACGATCCGCCGGTGAACGTGCTGCCGGGCCCGCAGTCGCTGTCCCTCGGCCTCCTGCAGTCGGCGCAGTTCGACCTCCAGGTCGTCGACGTCGACGCCGGCGAGCTGCCCCTCCGGGTCACGCTCGTCGCCACCGGCGGCCAGGTGTCGCTGTCGGGCGTCGCCGGGCTCACCTTCAGCGCCGGCGACGGCACCCGCGACGCGCGGATGACGTTCACCGGCACCCTGCCGGCGATCGACGCGGCGCTGACCGGCATGCGCTACACGCCGAGCTTCCTCGCCTTCTTCCTCGGCGGAGGTGGCACCGTGCAGATCACGACGACCGACCTGCGCGCCGACGGCAGCGCCGGCCCGAGTGACACCGACACACTGACGATCACGCGCGGCTGACGACGCCGCGTCGCCGCGCGCGCTCGCCTCGTGTCGCCTCGCTGTCAGTGCTCGTCGCCGTCGAGCACGCCGTCGAGGTCGCGGTCGATCGCGATGCGGCGGCCCGAGCCCGGCGGCACGCACGTGAAGGTGATGCCGTCGCTCACCCCGGCGAGCAGCCGGAGCGCCTGCGACGACAGCCGCGGCTCGCCGGCCCGGTCGGGGCGGTAGCGCGCGCCGTCGAACAGGAAGCCGTGCTCGCGGCCCGCCCAGTAGCCCTTGGCGACCAGCTCGCAGCGGCCCGCCATCGCCTGCGACTCGAGGAGATCGACGCGCGGCCCGGTCACCGACGCGAGGTCGTGCGTCAACGTCACCTGCTGGCCGACGATCGGCGCCAGGTTCGACGGGAACGCGAGCATGAACTGCTCGAGATCGCGCCGCTGCGCGTCGCCCTCCGGCGAGATCGGGATGCCGGTCGGGTCGAAGCCCGGGATCTGCGCGAAGAAGATCGCCGACACGAAGCGGAAGTCGGTGTCGACCGAGCCGTCGTGGAAGAACCCGAAGCCGCGCACCTGGTCGCCCTTGAAGCCGTTGTCGCCGGGCAGCACCGCCGCCGAGACGTCCGGGTTCCCGAACATGCCGACCTTCTGGTACTGGTTGCGCAGGTGGGGGTTCTTGAGGAGCTGCGGCTCGAAGACGAACGTCGAGTCGTCGTTGCCGCCAAAGAACCCGGGGAAGCGGATGTCGAACTCGGAGTTCGCCTCCGGCTCGAGCTTGTGACAGTCATTGCAGCCGCGCACCGGCGCGAGCGGCAGGGCGCCCGTGTCGGGCGTCATGAAGACGGCGCGGCCGCGCGCCTGGGCCGCGGTGTCGCTGTCGTCGAGGTTGCGGATCGGGTTCGGCGGATACGCGACCTGCAGCATGAAGTCGGCGAACGCGCTCATGTCGGCGTCGGAGATCTGCGCGTTGCGACCGACCAGGCCGATGAACGCCTGGTTGAACTTCATGAAGCCGGCGTGCTCGTCGTACGCGCCCGAGTCGGGCTGCGCGGTCGGCGCGTCGTTGCCGCCGGTGCGATCGCCGCGCCAGTGCATCGGCCCCTGGTTGGCCATGCCGCGGAGGCTCTGCGTCGTCATCGGGCCCTTCATCGGGTGGTGATCGATCATGCCGCCGACCGACGTGACCTGCGTGACGTCGTCGTCGAACGGGCCCGGGTTGTGGAGCACGTCGCCGTCGGGATTGCCGAGGTCCCACGCCAGCGAGTCGAAGTCGCCGAAGATGTGGCAGCTCGCGCACGCCGAGTCGCCGTGGCTGCTGGACAGCGTGGCGTCGTAGAGGAAGCGGCGGCCGCGGACGATCGACTCCGGCTCCGGGTTGTAGAGGCGGACGTGGTCCACCTCGCGGCGGTGCTGAGTGTCGACGATCGAGATCGCGTTGTCGAAGCGCGTCATCACGTAGAGCCGGTCGCGGTGCTCGTCGAGGGCGAGGCCGGTCGGGCCGCCGCCGGTCACCGGGATCTGCGACGCGGTCGACGGCACGAACGTGTCGTTCTCGAGCTGCGACGTCCGGTAGACGCCGACCTTGCTCGAGCCGAGCGCCGCCACGTACAGCGTCTGGCCGTCGTGGGTCACCTCCATGCCCGTCGGGAATGCCAGGCTCTTCGCGTTCTCGTCGTTGGGCACCGGCGCGCAGCAGTGCGAGTAGTCGATGTGCTTGTTGAGGTGGCGCGGCGTGACCGTGTGCGCGGCGGGATCGATGACGGTGATGCGGCTCTCGGCGAGGTGGCCCTGGACGCCGCGGTGGCCCGCGAAGGTGCCGGGCCCCTCGAAGCGGACCTCGTTCTTCGAGTCGAGGTTCGCCGCGTAGACCTTGCCATTCGCGGGATTGACCGCCAGGTTGAACAGGACGGTGCCGACGTGCGCATACGACGCCACCTCGCGCGGCGGAGTGGCCACCGCGTCGATCGTGAAGACGTCCTTGTCGGGGAGCGAGAACTTGACGTCGTCGTCCCAGGCGACGTTGCGCTCGTCGACCCAGTGCTGGCCGTTCCACTTGACGATGAGGCCGGTGCCGGGCGCCGGCACGCCCTGGTGGTTGGTGAGCGGAGGCGGCGCACCCGGCGCGCCGGGCGCATTGACCAGCAGGCCATTCACCGTCGTCGTCTGATTGCCCGTCTGGAAGCCGGCCGCGTAGACGCGCGAGCCGTCGGGCGTGACCGCCAGGGCGCGCGGGGTGTCGGTGAAGAGCGTCACCACCGTCAGCGGCGTGCCGCCCAGGCTGGCGCCCAGGTTGGCGGCGTCGAACACCCAGACATCCGCGCGGCCGACGCCGGCCGTGGTGAGCTGCGGGTCGAAGCCGATGTTCTGGCCGCGGTGGGCGGTGGTGATGAAGGCGCGGCGGCGGCCGGGGCCGGCGAACACGATGTCGCGCGGCTCGTCGCCGACCAGCAGCGTGCGGACGACGCGGGCGTTGCCGCCGTTGCCGGGGCCGAGGTCGACCACCGAGACGCTGTCGGACAGGTGGTTGACGACCCAGGCCTCGTTGCCGCGGACGGCGACCGCGACCGGCTCGAGTCCGACGCTCACCGAGCCGACGTGGTCGAGGCCCGTCGGGCGGATCCGGAAGATCTCGAGCCGGTTGTCCGGCGTGTTGACGGCGTAGAGCCAGTCGCCGTCCTCGGACAGCGCGAGGGGCCGGACCTGGCCGCTCTCGAACTCGGTGAAGGCGCGCTCGCGGGCCTGCGGATCGGTGACGGCGTCCGAATCCTCGTCGAGGGTTGGGGGTGAGCCGTCGGTGCACGCGGCGAGGCCGAGCGCGACGACGGCGGCGAAGAGGGATGTCCTGAGCTTCATGCGGCCAGCCTGCGATGGCCGCTCGAATCCCGCGATGAGCCGATCGTACTACGCGGATCGCGGCGCTTCGTGCGTCACGCGCGCGACCGATCGGACTCTGACAGGTGCGGGTATACCGATCGTGCGGGCGCACGGTCGCCGCTCCTACGCAGTTATCTGACGATCGAGGTGGAAGGTGACTGGAGCCCAGGCACACTGCGCGAGCTGCCGGCGGAGCGAGGAGCTCGCATCCCTGGCGCTGACCGCGACATCGGCGCGCGAGTACCGCACCGAGGCGCTGCGCCGCCTCGTCTCGTGGGTGGACGGCGACGGCGGCCTCATCCACCGCCACTGGCCGACGACGGCCGCGTTCGACACCGGCATCTACGATCGGATGGACCTCCACTACGCGACCCGCTGCGTGGCCGGCTGGGACGTCCAGTACGGGCGCGACATGGCGCCGGTGGTGCGCGACAGCCTGGAGCGCGGCGGCACGACCCTCGACGCGCGCAGCCTGTCGGCGCGCTCGCGCCTCGCGTTCTACTCCGACATCATCATCCCGAGCGGCGTGCGCGAGGGCATCTTCTGCACCGTGGAGCTCGGCGGCGAGCCACTCGCCCTCTGCGTGATGAACCGCAGCGGCCGCGAGCGTTTCTCGGCGGCTTCGCTCGAGCTCATCCGCTCGCTCCTCCCGCTCTTCTCGCTCGGCGACCGCGTCCTCGCCCGCCGCGCGCCGCCCTCGAACGACGAGGTCATGGTCGCGCGCCTCTCGCCGCGCGAGCGCGAGGTCGCGGAGCTCCTCGCCCTCGGCTACACCAACGGCGAGATCGCCCTGGCCCTGACCTCCTCGATCCACACCGTGCGCAACCAGGTCGCCAGCCTCTTCCGCAAGGCCGGCGCCTCCACCCGCGCCGAGCTCGTCGGCCTCCTCCGCCCCCGCCCCACCTGACCGCCCGGTCGAGCGCCCCGGGCGCCAGGGGCGCTCCCAGGAACCAACGGAAGCGCACGGGAATCGAACCACTCCACACGCACCGCGGAAGCCCAACTCTTTCGCGCATCTGCAACGACCACGCACGCTTGCGTGTGGCCCTCGTCCCGTCTGCTCCCGCCTGGTCCCGGCCCTCCTCGTCCTCCGTGGCAGCCACGTGGCAGCAGCGATCGCGTCGGCGTAGTCGCCTCATCCTTTCAAGCCGCTGCGCGTCCGGCGGGGGCCAATCCGGTGCACGCGTTGTTGTCAAGCTCCGAGCGGTTGACCTCGCACATCGGATATCCTCGTCCGGGCGAGCTGATGACCGCAGCATGGTCCCGCCGAAGGATGCCCAACGAGCCGCGCAGCCGCGCCCGCCCGAGCGTACTCCCAGTGCATAGCGCTGCTGGTGATCGCGATGAGGCCGACGACCTCGTCGACGCGTTCCAGGCGTTCGGTGCATCTCGTCAGGCGCAGTACGTGGTCCAGGCGCTCGACCCCTCGGTCGAGGATGCGTTCAGCCTCGCCCCAGGCGGTGCCACCGATGCGGCGGTCGTGGCGCACTGCCGGCGGGACGCGAGGCACCGCTTGCGCGAGTTGAACGCCAGCTTCCGAATGACGCCGCTCCTCCAGAAGGGTCTCGACGCCATCATCGATGCGTTCGTCTGGTCCCGGGACGGCAATGAGGTCACGGTCGACGTCTCGGTGGGCGACGTCGCGCGTTGCCTCGTCGACGTGCGCCTCCACGCGACCGACGAAGGGCGTGCGGCGCGGCGCGATGCCAAGGCATTCATCAACTTCGTCGCGGCGAGTTGGCCGAGGCCACGCGGCCGGCGTCGGACCGCTGAGCCCGAGCTCGAGGACGCCGCGGCGTGCAAGATCGGCAGCGAGTGGGCTGCGCGGGAGGCACGCTACCTGCGCGGTGCCCGTGGCGACTTTCCGGGCAACGTGGCGGCCGCGGAGGCGCTGGTCCCAGCCGGCGTCTCGTCTGATCGTCGCGCCGAGCTCGGCGACATGATCCATGTGATAGCCATGGTCGCTTGGCGTTCCCTCGCAACACCGTCATAGATGCCAGCTGACGTGCTCCCGTACCCGACCCACGAGGTTCGAGATCCCGGTCTCGAGTATGTCGATGGCGCCCTGAGTAGGCGCTCCCGCCAAGTTCGTTGCGGCGGCGCCTGGGACTTCGGTGCCCGGAGCGCCCTCGCTGCGACGCGCAGCGCGCTCGTCCGCGGCTACCGCTACTCCTCAATAGGGTTCGGGCTCGCGAGAGGTCACCGCGCAGAACCAGTCGGTCCTGGCGAGCCGCGATGCGGCGAGCAAGCCGGGCAGCGGGACGCGACCCAGGCCGGCGGCGCCGACGAGGAGCGAAGGCGACGCAAGCCGAACACCGATGGTGACCGGTGACCGTGGCGGGACCGACGTCGCAGCCGATCTCACTCGACCGGAGGTTCATTCCGTTTACGGCCGATGCGGCGGCCGAAGACGTGCGCGACGTGCCGCTCCGGCTGCGCTCCGACGAGGTCGCCTGGGACCGCGTGCTCGAAGGGCGGAGGGTCGTTATCCTCGGCGAGGCGGGCAGCGGCAAGACCACCGAGCTCCGCCAGCGTGCCGCGAGCCTCGCCGTCGCCGGCAAAGCTGCCTTCTTCCTCGACGTGCGCGAGCTCGCCGACCACGGCCTTCCGGCCGGGCTGCGCGCCGCGGACGCGGAGCGCTTCGCGACTTGGCGGGCTTCGGAGCAGCCAGGCTACTTCTTCTTCGACTCCGTCGATGAGGCGCTCCTCAACAGCCGCACGTTCGCCGGCGCGCTGCGGCAGCTCGAGCGCGGCCTCTATCAAGATCTCGGCCGCGCCCACGTCGTGTTCTCGTGCCGGGTGAGCGACTGGCAGGCGCGGGCCGACCGCGCGGCACTGGAGCGCGAGTTGTTGCCCCCCGGCGCCGAGCAAGTCGTGACCACCGACGTCTACGAGCTGGCGCCGCTCGGCCCCGCTCAGATCGAGGCGCTGGCCGCGCACTACGGTGTCGCCGACCCGCCCGCCTTCCGGGCCGCGGCGGACAACGCCGGCGTCGCTCCGTTCTTGGTGCGCCCCGGCGACGTCGAGAGGATGGTCATCTACTGGCACGCGCACCAAGCCTTCGGAACTCTGCGCGAGATGATCGAGGCCGACCTCGACGGCAAGCTGCGCGAGCACGATCCGCAACGTCGGTCGACGCTCGCGCCGGTGCGCGCGCGGGCCGGCGCTCTGGCCGCCGCCGGGCTCGCGTGGCTCGCCGGCAAGAGCGCCTTCGCGGTGCCCGACGCGGCCCTCGACCCTGACCGAGCCGCCGGTTGCCTCGATCTCGCCCAGGTGCTCACCGACCTCACGCCGGCCGAGCTTCATGACCTGCTGACCCTGCCGCTGTTTGACGAAGCCACCTACGGCCGGGTACGCATCCACCACCGCTCCGTCTGGGAGTACCTCACCGCGCAGTGGTTGCTCGAACTGCTCGCACACGGCCTGCCGCGCCCTGACGTCGAGGGCATCCTCTTCTGGGAGGGGCCGGAAGGCGTGATCGTCCCTGCTCGATGGATGGCGATCGCGGCTTGGATCGCCGGCACGGATCTGGACGTCTGTCGCCGGCTGACCGACGCCGAGCCGACCGCATTCCTGCGGGCCGGCGATCCATCGTCGCTTTCACCAGAGAGCAAGCGCGCCATCGTCGATGCCATCGTCGCGCGATACCGCGATCGCGGCCGCCTGCCCTCTGTCTCCGACAGCGGCACATTGCGACGCTTCGCGGTCGGCTGTCCCTCGGACCGCGTGAAGGCCCACCTCGGGTCGGTCGAGTCCGACGGACTCAAGGCCCTGCTGCTCGAGATCGCCCGGGCAGGCGAGATGCACGACTGCGTCGACGCAGCACTGCGAATCGCGAACGATGTGGCTGGCCGTCGCGCACGGCGGGAGGCGATCGAACTCGTCGCCGACATAGGCTCCGCCGCGGAAGTCGACAAAATGCTGGCGTCGCTGATCGACGACAAGACATCGATCGATCACGATCTCGGTGGCGCACTGGTGGGCCACTGCTATCCGCGCTGGCTGACTGTCGATCGACTGCTCGAGCTACTCGAGCGGCTCGACGAGCCCCCGCCGCAGACGATGACCGCGATCGACCAGGAGCTGGGCTGGCGCGTGCTCGACAAGACCCCTCGCGGCGATCGGCCGCGGCTGCTCGCCGGCATCCTGGCGCTGGTGCAGGTGCGGGGCGAGCCGCGACAACTGCAGCGGCAATGGCTGGTCGTCTCGCTCGCGAGGATGCTCCTCCCCTGGGCCAAGGACCTCGGCGACGCAGAGATCTCGCAGCTCGAACAGCACCTGCAGTTCTTCTCCAGGCTCGCCTTCTACGGTCACGTTCCACACGACCTCGATGGCGGAAACCTGGGCAAGCTCGTCGAGCAGGACGCGCGTGTGCGCCGGGCCCTGTTCTGGTGGGACGTCGCGCTCGCCCGACGGGGCAATACCGAGGGGCGACCGATCACGGATCCGTGGAAGCTCCCGCCGCGGGAGCGCCTATGGAAGCTCAGCGGCGCCGACGCGGGCTGGCTGGCCGACGACGCACGGACCAAGCGCGAGGTCGTTGACCGGCTCCTCGCGTTCAACCAGCTCGTGGTCCTCCCACGTCGTGAATCGGAACAGGGACCGAGCGATGACGTGATGGAGGCGCTCGCCGCCGCCGACGATGCTCTGGGACGTCGTCACCATCGGATTCTGGCGCGCCGGCGGCCCGGCCCACCGGACAGGTTGCCGGTCGAGCGCGAGATGGTGTCGCACGAGCTGCGACGGGTTCGTCGGGAAGCCGAACATCGCGCGGCCCTCCTCGCGCGAATCGACGGAATCCGTGCAGGGACGGACACTGAGGCCCTGGTCTTCCTCGAACAGCATGGCCTGCTGGCGTCGAGCGAGGAACGAGGCGAGCAGGTGTCGGACACCTACGGCGCCGAGGTGACTCAAGCCGCGCGTGAGGGTCTGGTCCGGATGTGGCGGAGCGTCCACCGTCGGTTGCGCCACGAGTCGTCGGGGTGGAGCAAGGTCGAGCAGCTGGCCGGCCGCGGCCTCACGCTCGAAATCGAGGCCGGACTCGACTTCGCGTCCCTCGACGAGCCAACTGCCGAGCTCGCGGCTCGCCACGCTGCCGCCCAGCTGACTGGGCTCCCCGCGTGGATCGTGCGCTTGCTGGCCGCGCACCCCAAGGCGGTGGCGAAGGTGCTCGAGACCTGCATCGACGCCGAGTACGGGGTCGGTCGCGACGCACGACATCCGTACGCAGTGTTGTCGCACCTCACGCACGAGCCACCCGAGATTCGTCACCTGTGCCGTCCCCTGGTCTTTCGCCTGTTGCTGGCCGGGGAGCCCGAGCGTGTCGAGACCCTCGACGACGCGCTCCAAGCGATCGTGGCGGCTGCGGAGCCGATCGATGATCTCCTGCCTCTCGCTGTTATCCGCTTCGCTGCGGCCGGCGACGATCTCGCCCGGCGCGCGACTTGGTGGTGTGCGTGGCTAGCCGCCGATCCGATGGGCGCTACGGACGCTCTCGCTCGCGACATGGTTGAGGCTGGACCCGGTGCCGATGCGCGCATGGAGGCCTTCGCCCACCGCCTCTTGAAGTTCACCGAGCATGTCGGCGACTTCCCGGCGCCGACCGACGCGGCGATCCTCGGCCGGCTGGTCGAGATTACGTTCCGACACATCCGGACCGAGGACGACGAGCCGAGACTCGGCGTCTACTCGCCCGGGCCGCGGCATAACGCAGAGTCGGTCCGCGACTGGTTCGTTCGCGCCCTCAGGGAGGCACCTGGCCCTGGCGCGTACAGGGAGCTTCGCAGGCTCGCTGCGCTGCCCCCCTGCGCTACCTGGCGCGACTCACTCCTGGCCGACGCGGACGCCCGCCTTCGCGATCTGGCGGCCGACGCCGACGCCGCCTGTGCCACTCGCGTGCTTCGCGTCTACAAGACGTTCGGCCTTGGCGCAGTCGATCACACGGTGCGCATGAGCGGTGCCCTCGCGTCGCTGCGGGGTTTGGCTGCACCGCTCGATGAGGCGCAGCTCCTTGACTACCTTTGCCGGCTGACCTCGGGTGACCTCGACCGAGTCGTCGCGACGACTGGCCTCGATGTATCGTTGCTGCCGCCCGCGCCCGCCCCGGTCTGCGCTCGCGCGGTCGAGATCATGGGCCTCGCGCGAAGCGACTCCAGCCTGCCTGGCAAGCTCACGGCTGCCCTCGTAGGTCTGGCTCCATGAGTCCCGAGACGCCGTTCCCAAAGCTGATTGCGGGCGTTGGCCATGCGATATCATCGCAGCCCATGCTCGGCTGGACGCGCGCGGACCTGGTCGTCTTGACGGCGATCGAGCTCGAGTATCAGGCCGTGCTGCGCGTCGAGGCCGGCGCGGTGCCCGGCTCGCGGTGGCATGAGGCCGAGCATCGACGCCTGCCGATCGCGCTGCGCGAGTTCGTCGCCCGCGACGGCCGTCTGCTCCGGGTCGTTGTCACGCGTGCGCCCGACATGGGCAAGAGCCCCGCGCTGACGACGCTCCTGCCGCTGGTCGAGACCTTCGGGCCCTCCTGCATCGCCATGTGCGGCGTCTGCGCCGGCCGGCCAGGCAAGACCGCGCTCGGCGACGTAATTGCAGCCGAGCGCCTGTTCGACCACGACGCCGGCAAGGAGAAGCCGGGCCGCTTCGAGGCGGACCTGCGGACGTACAGCCTGCCCGGGCCGTGGAAGATTGCGCGGGAGCGCTTCAAGCCGGCCGCGCGGTTCGGCGGCGAGGCGTGGTGGCGTGACCGTCCGACGCCGGTTGAGTGGCAGGAGCGATGGGTGCTCTGGCAGTTGCGGGCAGGCGTGGCCGATCCGCGCTCGTTGTCGGATTCGTCGGCCCGCTGCCCCCAATGGCCTGAGGTGATCGACCAACTCTGGCAGCGCGGCGACCTGGCGCGTGGCTCGTTCACGTTGACCGAGCAGGGCCGGCAGCGGGCGAGCGAGGACGCAGCGCGGTTCCGCGAGTTCCCCGACCTGTCGCCCGCGAGCGGCACGCTTCCCTTTCGCCTTCACGTCGCTCCGATCGGCACCGGCAGCGCAGTGATCGAGGACGAGGCGGTCTGGGGATTCGTCAGCGAGCACATGCGCAAGACGCTCGGGATCGAGATGGAGGCGTCGGCCCTGGCCGAGATGGTTCGCGCCCGCGAGCTCGTCGAGCCGGTGAAGGCGGTGGTGATGAAGGGCGTAATGGACTTCGCCAATCTCGGCCGCGACGATCACTTCAAGGAGTACGCCGCCCGCGCCGCGGCCGAGTGTCTCCTCGCCTTCCTCCGCGACCAGCTTCCGGTGGCCCCACATACGGACGACGCCGCCGGCGCTGCCGTCCCTCCGCCCCAACGCGCGGGCGCCCCGCCCGACGACGCGCGACGGCTGCATGGTCGGCTCAGCAAGCTCACCGACCCGCTCTTCGAGAAGATCGTGTTCTTGAGCGCGGTCGACCGGACGCTCATGCCAGCCAAGGCATCGCCGCTGAGCGACCGCGTGCTCAGCCTCGCCGAGCGCGCAGCGCACGACCCAGCGTTGGTCCGCCGCCTCGCCGTCCTCCTCGACGAGCATGCCCCATGGACCCGCTGAGTGCCTGACCACCCGATGCTCCCGACCGAGCCGCGGATCCCGGAGCCACTACGGCACGTCCACCGATAGGCGTCCGATCGACACGCGCGCGCCCACCCCAGCGCGGCACTCGAGGAGCGGCCCGTGCCACTCGGGATCCGCAGCACCCGCGCCGGTGCAGCCGTGCGATCGTCGACGAGGTTAGGGACACCCGTCGCGGTTGAGCGAAGGCGGTGACGCGCGACCAGGCCGTCGATGACCGCCTGGTGGCGACGCGGCGCCGACCCTCGCGAGATACTCTGTACACCATGCACGATGTGCACCTCTCGCTTCTTTCGCTTCGACGAGCCGTCGAAGCCGTCGCCGAAGCCGGTGATTACGAACGGCTTCTCGGCCGAGTCCTCGCCGTCGCGCGGCTTGTTCGGGGCGATCGACTGCTCGCCGCCGCCGCGAAGGATTTGGAACGCGATCCTCTTGCAAGGGATGCCGCGACAGTCGCTGCGGCAGCCGATCGAATTCTAGTGGCGGCTGATCAGATCGAGTACGAACTCGCTGATCTCTACCATCCCGCCACCTGTCCAGCGTGGGTGACTATCGTCGACGCGCCGCCTGACTTGCTCGTGAGGTGGCACCCCGAGGCGTTACTGCGCGACGTGCTACGCAACCGTCGCCAGCGCCCTCTGCTCTCGGAGGGCGACGTCTTGCGTTTCTGCGCCGGTCCGATGCCGAAGCTCATCGAGGCGATCGAGCAAGCCGCCCATCCTTCGCTCGCCGTGGTGACTCAGTACCTGCAGCAACTCAAGCGTCACGCGGCGCAACTCGAGCACCTCGATCGCTTCCGCAAGCTCTGCGCAACCGGCTCGGTGGCGGGGATCGTCGCCCGGCTCGACCGACTGCTCGATGAGTGGGACCGTCGCCTGCGGCAGGGGCCCGATGGACCGGACTGGGCACTCCCCCCACTGGACGTGCTGGGGAGCGATGTCGCCTTGCTGGCATCCCGCGTCGAGACGTTCCTCGCGGGGAGGCGCACTCGTCGGTTCGTGCTTCACAGGGCGAAGGCCTACTTCGAGCACTTCTTCCGTGATGAAGCCCGTGAGGTGCTGGGACAAGAAGAAGCGCGTGTCGCCGCGGAGCGGGCACACGGCAAACATCCGAAGGCGCAGCGAGAACTGTCGCTTCGGCGTCACCTGGACCGGTTCATCTTCCAGGAAGGTTTCTTCCCGATCACCGAGGCCAGCGCTGCCGCTGGCAACCTGGACATGCTGCTGGCGGACGCCGACGCCGCCGGCATCAGACCAATGGTTATCGAGGTCAAGCAGGCCGCGCGGATCGAGCCGGACAGCGTGCGGGCGTCCGACGTGCGCGACGCCATCGCCGCAGCGAGGCGCGAGATCGCCAAGTACCAAGGACATCTGCGCGCACGGTCAGGTTGGGAAGACGTTGAACCGATGGTGGTCGTGTTTCACACGTCCGTCGAGGACGTCTCGGAGCTGGAGCAGGACGAGGTCATGCTCATCTACATCGGTAGCCTCTCGCCGTCGCAGCTCAAGGCCGCCGCGGTCTTGAAGACTCGGCAGGGTCAGGACTCTTCGACGGATCGGTCGGGAAGTCACCTGCGACCAGACGTGGGTCGTGACCAGCCGTGAGTGGCACCGCGATCCCCGGCGGCCCAGGCTGGGATTCGCGCCTCATCGCAACGCCTGCTGCGCTTCCACCTCGGCCGGCTCGAGGGAGCGGCCGGCAGGGTGCGGTGGCTCGTCGAGGAGCCCGCCGAGGTGCTCGACGGGCTGGTCGGCGAGCTGGAGGCCCGCGGCAAGGCCAGCGCGCGAGGGCCGCTCGCCGTGCGGGTGTGCGAGCGCGCGACGGCGACGATCGATCTCTCGCTCTCCGACCTCGAGCGCGGGGAGCCGTCTGCGCTCTGGCTGCTCGCCGCCGACTGGAGCACGCGCAAGCCGCGCGCGACGAGCTGGAGCACCAGCTCGCAGATCGCGTGGGTCTTGCCTGAGCCTGGAGGCCCCTCGAGGAACGCGAAGTCCGGCGTGGCGAGCGCCTTCGTGACGGAGTCGCGCTGCTCGAGGGTCCCTTCCCAGCGCTCGTCGGCGAGCACGAACCACGACCTCGGTGGGCCGGGATCGATCCGCGGCCATTGCCCCTTGGTGGGTATCTCGCAAAG
>DASZXE010000733.1:0-9725 GCA_035546475.1 Kofleriaceae bacterium | reverse complement strand
ACCCGCCGTCCCGGGCGCGTTCGACTCGCTGTTCGAGCCGCCGGTCCCGCGCGCGCGCCGCGTCTCGACGGTCGGGATCGATCTGCCGCTGCCGATCGATCGCGCCGCGCCGCCGACCGCGCCGACGCTGTTCGATCAGCCGCTCACGCCGGGCATGTTCGACGCGCCGGGCATGGGGCGCGCGACCACGCCGCCGCCGGTCGCGCCCGAGCCTCCACCGCCGATGCCGCCGGCGGCGCCTCCGCCGCCACCGGCCCAGCCGCCGCCGATCCCGGTGTTCCGGTCCGCGCAGCCTGCGCCCGCCAGCGCGAGCACGCCGACCTTGATCGGTGGCCTCTCCGCGCAGAGCGTCACCGTCGCGCCGCCGCCGGCGGCGATGCCGGTCGTCCTCGACGTGACGCCGCGCAGCCTCGGCATCGGCACCGTCGCCGGCTTCTGCGAGGAGCTGATCCGCCGCAACGCGCGGGTGCCGACCGAGACGCGCCGCATGTTCACGACGTCGCGCGACCAGCAGCAGACCGTGCGCATCCGCGTCTGCACCGGCGAGTCGCGCCGCATCGACGACAACGTCGTGCTCGGCGACCTCGTGCTCGAGGGCCTGCCCGCCCGCCCGCGCGGCCAGACCCGCATCGAGGTGACGTTCGCGCTCGACGCGTCGGGCATCCTGAACGTGCGCGCCCGCGATGCGCAGACCGGCCAGGAGCAGCGCGCGACGCTCGACGTCCTCGGCGCGCAGAGCCAGGCCGAGGTCGACGCCGCCCGCGCGCGCATCGCCCAGCTCCGGCGCTGACCATGCGGGCCGGGGTCGCCGCGTCGCTCGCGCTCGCAGCCCTCGCCGCCGCCGCGCGGCCGGCCGCTGCCGAGCCGCCGCAGCCGTGGATCGCCTACGGCGGGCTCACCCTCGAGGCCGCGGTCGCCGGCACCTTCTACCTGAACTTCTCCGACCTCGCCGACCACATGAGCGAGGGCACCCGGCTCACGCTCGGCACCGGC
This sequence comes from Kofleriaceae bacterium, assembly GCA_035546475.1. Classification (GTDB taxonomy): domain Bacteria; phylum Myxococcota_A; class Polyangia; order Haliangiales; family Haliangiaceae; genus UBA2376. The sequence continues at coordinate 8,732 of DASZXE010000733.1, read as the reverse complement.
GGCATGGTGCTGCTGCCGATCGGCGCCGGCTACCTCGCGCACCGGCTCGACCTCGAGCCGCGGCCCGCGCTCGCCATCCACGGCGCGTTCGCGCTGGGCGCCGAGGGCTTCCTGATCGGCGCGCTCGTCGACGGCCGCGACGAGGCCTGGGGCGTGCGCGCCGGCCGCACCTCGTGGACGCTCGGCGCGATCGGCGCCGCGGCCGGCGCGGTGATCGGCGGCAGCGACGTCGACGGCCGCGACGAGGCGGCCGCCTGGTTCGTCGCGCCGGTCGCCGGCTTCGTCGTGGGCGGCCTCGGCATCGGCGGCGTGCTCGCGATCGCCGGCGGCTTCGACGACGACCACCTGCCCGGCCAGCTCGTCACCGGCGCCACGATCGGCCTCGCCATCGGCGCCGGCGCGGCGACCGTGCTGGCGGTCCGCGGCGTCGGCGACACCTCGCCCGCGCGCCGGGTCGCCGGCGTGCTGCTCCGCCACCCGCCGCGGCTCGCGTTCGGCCCCGGTCGCGCGCTCGTCTCCGTCGGCGGCACGTTCTGACCAAAGAAGATCGGGCTCCATACCCAACCCCTCCCCCGCAGAAGGCCGCGGAGGCGCGCGGGCTGCCGGAAATCCCCCCTCGCGCGGACGGTTGCAACACCATCGGCGATCACGGACGACCGGAGGCCAGCGACGGTCCGGACGGGACCGAGCACCGCGAGGTCCGCGCTCTCCGCGAAATGCGCCGCTCGGGGCGCATTTCGCGCACCTGCTCGCTTCCCGCGAAGCCATGCTCGGCAGCCCTCTGACGAGGCGGCGGTCGGCCGGAAGCCGATGGGGCGAGCGTGGCCTTCTGCGGGGGAGGGGAAGGGTATGGAGCCAGATCCTGGAGGGACCACGGGCGCCGCCGACCACGCCGAGGCCAGGGTCGCGGCTGGCGCGAACGCTCGCCGGGCGTTCGCCGGGCCGCCTGTGCTACCAATGGGCGTGGCCTCGCGGACCGCGCGCGTCGTGCGCAACACGAAGGAGACGCAGATCACCGTCGAGCTCGGGCTCGACGGCAGCGGGGCGCGCACGCTCGACACGCCGGTGCCGTTCCTGTCGCACATGCTCGACGCGCTCGCGCGCCACGGGCTGTTCGACCTCGCGGTCCACGCGCGCGGCGACATCGAGATCGACGGCCACCACACCGTCGAGGACATCGGCCTCGTCCTCGGCCAGGCGTTCCGCGAGGCGCTCGGCGACCGGGCCGGCATCAGCCGCTACGGCTGGGCGACCCTGCCGATGGACGAGACGCTGGTGACCGTCGCGATCGACTTCTCGGGGCGGCCCGCGTTCGTCTGGAAGGTCGATGGCCTCGACGAAAGGTGGATCGGCACGTTCGACTGCGCGCTCGCCCGCGAGTTCTTCGCCGCGTTCGCGATCAAGGCCGAGCTGAACCTGCACGTCGTGCTCCACCACGGCGGCAACCCGCACCACGTCATCGAGTGCACGTTCAAGGCGTTCGCGAAGGCGCTCGACCAGGCGACGCGCGTCGATCCGCGCGCGCAGGGCGCGGTGCCGTCGACCAAGGGCACGCTGACGTCGTGATCGCGGTCGTCGACGTCTGCGCCGGCAACCTCCGCTCGGTGGAGAAGGCGCTGGCCGCGGTCGGCGGCGCCGCGGTGGTGACCGCCGATCCCGAGGTCGTCCGGAAAGCGGACAAGCTGGTGGTGCCCGGCCAGGGGGCGATCGGCCCGTTCGTCGCCGGGCTGGCGGCGCGCGGCCTCGAGGCGCCGCTCCGCGAGGCGCTCGCCCGCGGCGTGCCGTACCTGGGCATCTGCCTCGGCATGCAGGTGCTCTTCGACGAGAGCGAGGAGGGCGGCGGGGTCGCCGGGCTCGGGCTGCTCGCCGGCCGCGTCGAGCGGCTGCGGCCTGCCGACCCGTCGCTCAAGATCCCGCACATGGGCTGGAACCAGGTGCACCGGCACCCGGCGGCGGAGGGCGATCCGCTGCTCGCCGAGCTGCCCGAGGGCGCCGAGCTCTACTTCGTGCACAGCTACGCCGCGGTGCCGGCCGACCCGCGCGTCATCGCGCTGTCGACCGAGTACGGCGGGCCGGTCTGCGCGGCCGTGCGCCACGGCAACGTCTTCGCCTGCCAGTTCCACCCCGAGAAGAGCCAGCGGCGCGGGCTGGCGCTCCTGTCCGCGTTCGTCCGGTCATGACGCTGGTGATCCCCGCGATCGATCTCCTCGGCGGCCGCGCGGTGCGGCTCGTCGAGGGCCGGCGCGAGCAGGCGACGGTGTTCCGCGAGCGCCCCGAGGAGCTGGTGGCCGAGTGGGCGGCGGCGGGGGCGACCCGGCTGCACGTCGTCGACCTCGACGGCGCCTTCGCGGGCGCGCGCGCGCACGCGGACGTGATCGCGCGGATGTGCGCGGCGTCGCCGATGCCGGTGCAGGTCGGCGGCGGGCTGCGCGACGAGGCGGGGGCGCGGGCGGTGCTCGACGCCGGCGCGCGCTGGATCGTCCTCGGCACCGCCGCGATCAAGGAGCCGCCGCTGGTCCAGCGCCTGTGCCGCGCCTTCCCGGGCCGCGTGATCGTCGCCGTCGACGCGCGCGACGGGCTGGTCGCGGTCGAGGGCTGGGTCGAGACGTCGACGGTGACCGCGAGCGAGCTCGGCCGGCGCGCGGCGGCGTGGGGCGCGGCGGCCTTGCTCTACACCGACGTCGCGCGCGACGGCACCGGGCGCGGGCCCAACGTCGACGCGACCGCGGCGCTGGCGGCGGCGGTCGACTGCGAGGTGATCGCGTCGGGCGGCGTGGCGTCGCTCGAGCACGTGCGCGCGCTGGCGGCGGCGCGGGTGCCGGCGGTCGTCGTCGGCCGCGCGCTCTACGACGGGCGGTTCACGCTGGCCGAGGCGCTCGCCGCCGGGACGGAGGGGGCCGGGTGCTGACCCGCCGGATCATCCCGTGCCTCGACGTCAAGGACGGCCGGGTCGTGAAGGGGACGGCGTTCGTCGACCTGCGCGACGCCGGCGATCCGGTCGAGCAGGCGGCCGCCTACGACGCGCAGGGCGCCGACGAGCTGTGCTTCCTCGACATCTCCGCCTCGCCGGAGGGCAAGGCGACGATCGTCGACGTCGTCGCGCGCACCGCCGACCGGCTGTTCATCCCGCTGACCGTCGGTGGCGGCGTGCGGTCGGTCGCCGACGCCGAGGCGCTGCTCTACGCGGGCGCCGACAAGGTCTCGATCAACACCGCGGCCCTGCGGCGGCCGGCCCTGATCGACGAGTGCGCGGCGCGGTTCGGCTCGCAGGCGATCGTCGTCGCCGTCGACGCCAAGCGGCGCGCGCCAGGCCCGAGGGCCGGCCGCGACGAGGGGGGCCGCGAGCGAAGCGAGCTTCGGGGTAGCACCCAGGAGGAAGCGGCCGAGCGAGCGCAGCGAGCGAGCAGGCCCGAAGGTCGGATCGATCCGATCGCAGCGTGGGAGGTCTACAGCCACGGCGGGCGCACGCCGGAGGGCAAGGACGCGCTGGCGTGGTGCCGCGAGGCGGCCGAGCGCGGCGCCGGCGAGCTGCTGCTGACGAGCATGGACCGCGACGGGACCGGCGCCGGCTACGACCTCGAGCTGGTGCGCGCGGTCGTCGACGCGGTCACCGTGCCGGTCATCGCGTCCGGCGGCGTCGGCACCCTCGAGCACCTCGCCGACGGCCTCGCGCGCGGCGGCGCCTCCGCCGTCCTCGCCGCCTCGATCTTCCACTACGGCCACCACACCATCGCCGAGGCCAAGGCGTTCCTCGCCGCCCGCGGCCTCCCCGTCCGCCTGACCTGAAGGCGCCGAGCGGCGTTCGGGCCGGCCGGCCGCGCGCCGTCGGAACTTGACAGGGATCGATCGCGAGCCGACAAGTGGGCATGGCGCTCCCCGAGCCGGCCTGGGACGATCGAGGCCTGGCGCCCGCCGTGGTGCAGGACGCCGACACCGGCGCGGTGCTCATGCTCGCGTGGATGAACGCGGAGGCGTGGGCCCGCACCCGCGAGACCGGCCTCGTCCACTTCTGGTCCCGCTCGCGGCAGGCGCTGTGGCGCAAGGGCGAGACGTCGGGCCACGAGCTGCGCGTCGTCGAGCTGCGCGTCGACTGCGACCAGGACGCGATCCTCGTGCGCGCGCGGCCGCACGGCCCGACCTGCCACACCGGCCGCGCCGCCTGCTTCTTCCACACCGAGGACGGCGTCGACGAGGCCGCGCCGGCCGCCCACGTGGTCGACCGGCTCGAGCGCGTGCTGCAGGCGCGCCGCGCGTCGACGGCCCAGAAGAGCTACACGCGCTCGCTGCTCGAGGCCGGCATGCCGAAGATCCTGGCCAAGATCGCCGAGGAGCACGGCGAGCTGGCGGCCGAGCTGCCCGCCGGCGACGCCGCCAAGGTCGTCCACGAGACGGCCGACCTGCTGTTCCACGTCATGGTCGGCCTGGTCGCGCGCGACATCCCGGTCGCCGACGTCTGGCGCGAGCTCGGCCGGCGCTTCGGCGTGAGCGGCCACGACGAGAAGGCGGCGCGGCCGCCGAAGGAGCAGCCCGCGTAGTGTCCGGCGAGCGGACGAAGCTGTCCGAGGACCGGACGCTCGCGCCCGGCGGCAGCCTGGCGGCGGCCATCCCGCACTTCGAGGACCGCCCGGAGCAGCGCCGCATGTCGGCGGCGGTCGAGGCCGCGCTCGCCGACGCCCGCCCGCTCCTCGTCGAGGCCGGCACCGGCACCGGCAAGACGCTCGCCTACCTGGTGCCGGCCCTGGCCAGCGGCAAGCGGGTCGTGGTGTCGACCGGCACCCGCACGCTGCAGGACCAGATCCTCCGCCACGACGTGCCGCTGCTCCGCCAGATCCTCCCGCGGCCGTTCACCGCGGTGGCGCTCAAGGGCGTCGGCAACTACGTCTGCAAGCGCAAGCTCGCCGAGCTGCACCTGCCCGGGCCGGCGGTCGCCGCCGACCTGCCGCGGCTGCGCGCCTGGCTCGACGACACCGAGACCGGCGACAAGGCCGAGCTCGACGAGGTCCACGAGCACGCGCCGATCTGGGCCGAGGTCACGACCACGCCCGAGGCGCGTCTCGGCAAGCGCTGCCCGTACTACGAGCGCTGCCACGTCACCGCCGCGCGCCGCGCCGCCGACAAGGCCGACCTCGTGCTGGTGAACCATCACCTCTACTTCGCCGACCTCGCCTTGCGGGCGGCGGTGCCGGGTGCGCGCGTGCTGCCCGACCACGACGCGGTGATCTTCGACGAGGCGCACCAGCTCGAGGAGGTCGCCACCGAGCACTTCGGCCTGCGGGTGACGACCGCCCGGCTCGGCGGCCTCGTCCGCGACGCGCGGGCCCTGCTCGGCCGCGACCTGTTCGGCGCCGGCAAGGTCGAGCACGAGCAGCTCGTCCACGCGGTCGACCGGTCGGCGCTCGGCCTGTTCGCGCTCGCGCGGCAGGCGCTGGTGGCGCTCGCGCCCGACGGCGGGCGGGTGCCGCTGCCGCCGGACCTGCTCGCCACCGGCGCGCGGCAGGAGGCCTGGTTCCTGCTCGACGGCGCGCTCGAGGAGCTGGCCCGCGCGTGCGATCGCGAGGCGGCGCCGCCGCCCCCCGACGACGACGAGGACGACGCGACCGTCGCCCGCCGCGAGCAGCTCGCGTCGATCGCGCGCCGCGCCCGCGCCGTGCGGGACGACCTCGCCGAGCTCGCCGAGCAGCGCCAGCGCGCGCACGTCTACTGGGGCGAGACGCGCGCCGGCGCGACCGCGCTGTCGGCGTCGCCGATCTCGGTCGCCGACCTCGTGCGCCGCCAGCTCGTGGGCGGCGAGCCGACGCCGGTCTTCACCTCGGCGACCCTGACCGTGGCCGGCTCCTTCGACTACACGCGCGCGCGGCTCGGCCTCGAGCCGACCGTCGTCGACGAGCTGGCCCTGCCCTCGCCGTTCGACTACGGCCGCCAGGCGCTGCTCTACCTCGCGCGCGACCTGCCGGCGCCGACCGGCGACGGCCTGCCGCCGCCGGTGGCGGCCCGCATCGTCGAGCTGCTCGCGATCACCGCCGGCCGCGCGTTCGTGCTGTTCACCAGCCACCGCGCGATGCAGAGCGCCGCCCGCCAGCTCGCCGGCCTGCCCCACCCGCTCCTGCGCCAGGGCGACGCGCCGCGCGCCGCGCTCGTCGAGCGGTTCCGCGCGACGCCGGGCGCGGTGCTGCTCGGCACCGGCTCGTTCTGGGAGGGGGTCGACGTGCCGGGCGACGCGCTGTCGCTCGTCATCATCGACAAGCTGCCGTTCCAGCCGCACACCGATCCGCTGACGGCGGCGCGCGCGGCGGCGCTCGTCGAGCGCGGCGGCGAGCCGTTCAGCGGCCTGCAGCTCCCCCAGGCGGCGATCGCGCTCAAGCAGGGCTTCGGCCGGTTGATCCGGCGGCGCGACGATCGCGGCATCGTCGCGATCCTCGATCCGCGCATCGTCTTGCGCACGTACGGCCGCGTGCTGCTCGACTCGCTGCCCGCGGGGCTGCCGCGCACGTCGGCGATCGAGCAGGTGCGGCGCTGGTGGCTCAGCGGTCGGTGACCGGCTCGGCGCCGGCGATCACGTGGTCGGTCGCCGCGAGCCGCTGCGCCGGATCGGCCGCCAGCGCGTCGAGCGCGGCGCCGAGCGTCAGCGCCGGCTCGCTGCCGGGCAGGACGACGTCGCGGCCGACGAGCTCGATCACCGGCTCGAGCGCGAACCGCCGCCGCGCGAGCTGCGGGTGGGGGACGAGCAGCGGCGCGCCCGCGCGGCGCAGCACCCGCGTGCCCCACAGCAGCACGTCGAGGTCGATCGGCCGCGGGCCCCACCGCGCCTCGCCGGCGACGCGCCGCCGGCCGAGCGCGTACTCGATCGTCTGCACCTCGCGCAGCAGCGCCGACGCCGCCAGCTCCTCGGGCACGGTCAACGCGAGCGCCGCGTTCAGGTAGTCGGGCTGCGCGGGCCCGACCGGCGCCGTCCGGTAGACGCGCGACGCGTGGACCGGTCCCCACGCGGCCAGCGCGCGCACCGCGCCGGCGAACCGGTCGAGCACCGCCGCGTCGTCGCCCTGGTTGCCGCCGAGCCCGAGGATCAGCCGGTCGTCGTCGAGCGCGAGCTGCATCAGCGCTCGCTGCCGTCGACGACCGGGTTGCGCAGGATGCCGATGCCCTCGACCTCGATCTCGCAGACGTCGCCGGGCACCAGGTTGCCGACGCCGGCCGGCGTCCCCGTCGAGATCAGGTCGCCCGGCTCGAGCGTCATGTGCTGCGAGACGAACGCGATGAGCGTCGGCACGTCGAAGATGAGGTCGCTCGTGCGCGAGTCCTGGCGGATCGCGCCGTTGACGCGCGCCAGGATGCGGAGGTCGGCGGGGTCGAGCCCCGACACCACGCGCGGCCCGACCGGGCAGAACGAGTCGAAGCCCTTCGCGCGGGTCCACTGACCGTCCTTCGCCTGCAGGTCGCGCACGGTGACGTCGTTCACGCAGACGTAGCCGAGGACGTGGTCGAGCGCGGCCTCGCGGCTGACCCGCCGCGCGCGCTTGCCGATGACGACGCCGAGCTCGGCCTCGTGATCGACCCGCAGGTAGCCGGGGGGCCGCGCGATCGGGTCGTCGCTCGCGCAGAGGGACGACGGCGGCTTGAGGAAGATCAGCGGCTCGGAAGGGATTCCCTTCCCCATCTCGGCGGCGTGGGCGCGGTAGTTCTGGCCGATGCCGACGATCTTCGACGGGGCGAAGGTCACCGGCTCGAGGGCGGCGCCGTCGCCGGCGCGGACGTGTTGCAGCAGCATCCCCGCCGGCGTACCACGCGGCGCGGCGCGTCGGGGCGCTGGTCGGGCCTCTCGACATCACGCCCCGGCAACCTCCGTTTCGTTTGATGTTCCCCCCACCGGCTCTTACAATTCCGCGGTGGCACGTGGCCCCAACCACACTGGCCGCGGACCGGCGCACCTGACGGTGCTGCCGGGCGGTGCCCAGCGGCCCGTCGAGGAGGACGAGCGGACGACGATCGATCCGACGCCGCCCGACGAGCGCGACGAGATCCAGACGCCGATCGGCACGCCGAGCGGCACCGCCGACGAGCACTGGGAGGACGGCACCACCGTCGCCGAGTCGGCGAAGAAGATGCTCGAGGAGCCGACGATCGACGAGCAGGCGCGCGCGCTGCCGCCGCTCCAGCTCGTGCCGCCGGTGAACCCGCGGGCGCTCGCGCGGCTGACGGTGACCGCCGGCCCCGACCTCGGCCGCACGTACGAGCTCGCCGGCGGCGCCAAGTCGACCTTGATCGGCCGCGCCGTCGAGAACGACATCGTGCTCACCGACCTGTCGGTGTCGCGGCGTCACCTCGAGCTGGCGTGGGACGGCAACGCGTGGGTGCTGCGCGACTGCGGCTCCGGCAACGGCACGCTGATCAACGACCGGCTCGAGGACGGACGCTGCCAGTTGCGGCACGGCGACCGGATCGAGATCGGCAACACGATCTTCCGCTTCGATCACCCGGCGAGCGCCGAGGGCGAGGCGAGCGTCGACGTGCCGATGACCGGCTGGGGCCAGAGCGACGACGACGACGAGCTGGCGACGGTGAACGGCCGCGTCGGTCGGGTGACGGGCGAGACGGTGTCGCCGGAGCACGCGCGGCAGCTCGCGGCGGCGCCCGCGCGCCGGGTGGCGCCGCCGACCACGCCGCCGGCGCGGCCCTCGCGCATCGACGTGACGGTGCCGCCGATCCCGCGCGCGCGGCCGAACGGTGGACCGGCG
>DASZXE010000732.1:0-10682 GCA_035546475.1 Kofleriaceae bacterium | reverse complement strand
GACCACGCCGCTGGCGGAGTGGAACGCGGCGCACGGGAAGGCGGCGGAGCCGGAGGAGGAGGGCGGGACGAGCGTGACGATGCCGGCGATCCCGGTCGTCGAGGCGGTGGTCGCGTCGGTGCCGGTGTTCGGGCATGCGCCTGCGCACGCGCACGCGGAGGGGCACGCGCACGCGCACGCGCCGCTGGTGCCGCCGCCTCCGCCGCCGATCGATGCGCCGATCGAGCCGCCGGTGGAGCCGCCGGTGGAGCGGCCCGGTGAGGCGCCGGCCGACGCGAGCATGGCGGGCACCGACGGCACCGACGGCACCGACAGCGCCGACGGCACCGACCGTACCGGCGGCACCGACGGCTCCGACGCCTCCGACGCCGCGCCGGTCTCCGAGTCCGACCCCTCGTCGGAGGCCGCGTCGTGACCGCGCCGGTCGTCGTCACCGGCGCCACCGGCTTCCTCGGCGAGCACCTGTGCGCCGAGCTCGTCGGCCGCGGCGTCCCCGTGCGCGCGCTCGCCCGCACCCGCTCCGACTACCTCGCCGACATGGGCGTCGACGTCATCCGCGGCGACGTGCTGTGGCCCGCCGACCTCGATCGCGCGCTGCCCGGCGCGCGCGCCGTCTTCCACCTCGCCGGCCTCGTCTCGCGCGACCCCGACGACGCCACCCGCATGATGCGGCTCCACGTCGACGGCACCCGCAGCGTCGTCGAGGCGATGGCGCGCCACAAGGTGCCGCGGCTCGTGCTCGCGTCGACGTCGGGCACCGTCGCCGTCTCGAAGGACGAGGTCATCCTCGACGAGACCGCCGGCAGCTCGCTCGAGCTGGTCGCCGGCTGGCCGTACTACGCCTCGAAGATCTACCAGGAGCGGCTCGCGTTCGAGCTCGGCCGCGCGCGCGGGCTGACCGTCCTCGCCGTCAACCCGAGCCTCCTGCTCGGGCCCGGCGATCGCCGCCTGTCGTCGACGGGCGACGTCCTGCGCTTCCTCCGGGGCCAGATCCCGACCGTGCCCGGCGGCGGCGTCAACTTCGTCGACGCGCGCGACGTCGCGGCGGCGACCGCGGCCGCGCTCGACCGCGGGCGCGACGGCGAGCGCTACCTGATGGGCGGCCCCAACTGGACGACGGCGGAGTTCTTCGGCCGCCTCGAGCGAGTCGCCAAGGTGCGCGGGCCGTGGCTCAAGCTGTCGCCGCGGCTGTCCCGCTGGGGCGCGGCCGCCATCGAGCAGGTCTACCGCTGGCGCGGCAAGGAGGCGCCGGTCGACCCGGTCTCCGTCGACATGGCCGAGCACTACTGGTGGTTCGACTCGGGCAAGGCGGCGGCCGAGCTCGGCTTCGTCGCCCGCGACCCGCAGCTCACCTTGCACGACACCGTCCGCTACCTCCGCCAGGGCATCGCCCGCGATCTGTGACGGCGCTCCCGCGGGCGCGCGGCGCGAAGAAGCGGCCAACCCGGCCGGTCCCGCGTATGCTGGGGAGCGGTGCCGTCCTCCCAGCCACCGCGTGAAGCCTCCGCGCCCCGTCGTGCCGTCGGCTCCGACTCGGGCTCCGACCTCGACCGGACCGAGGCGGGCACCAGCGATCCGGCGCTGGGCACCACCGGCGCCGGCCGTGATCTGCCCGGAGCCGCGGCGTATGCTGTCGCGGTGGAGTCGATCGAGCCGGGCCAGATCCTCGCCGGGAAGTTCCAGATCGAGCGGGTGCTCGGCAAGGGCGGGATGGGCGTGGTCGTCGCCGCGCAGCACCTGCAGCTCGGGCAGCTCGTCGCGCTGAAGTTCCTGCTGCCCGAGGCGCTGCGCAACCCGGAGGTGACCGAGCGGTTCCTCCGCGAGGCGCGGGCGGCGGTGCGGCTCAAGAGCGAGCACGTCGGCCGCGTCATCGACGTCGGCACGCTCGAGACCGGCGCGCCGTACCTGGTGATGGAGTACCTCGAGGGCCAGGACCTCGACTCGTTCCGCAAGGCGAACCAGCGGCTGCCGGTCGCGCAGGTGGTGAGCTTCGTCCTGCAGGCGGCCGAGGCGATCGCCGAGGCGCACGCGATCGGCATCATCCACCGCGATCTCAAGCCGGCGAACCTGTTCCTCACCGTGCGCGCCGACGGCTCGCCGAGCGTGAAGGTGCTCGACTTCGGCATCGCCAAGGCGACCGAGGGCAGCGAGGACTTCTCGCTGACCAAGACGGCGGCGGTGATGGGCTCGCCCGCGTACATGTCGCCCGAGCAGCTCCGCAGCGCGCGCGACGTCGACGCGCGGGCCGACATCTGGGCGATGGGCGTCATCCTCCACGAGCTGGTCGAGGGCGCGCAGCCGTTCGCCGCCGACACGATCACGGAGCTGACGCTGAAGGTCGCGATGGATCCGACGCCGGCCTTGAAGGTGCCGACGCCGCCGGGCTTCGCCGAGATCGTGGCGCGCTGCCTGGAGAAGGATCCGGCGAAGCGGTACGCGAGCGTGGCGGAGCTGGCGGCGGCGCTGGCGCCGTTCGGGCCGCCGGGGTCGGCGGAGGTGGCGCAGCGGGTGGCGCGCATCCAGGCCGGGGTGATGACGCGGGCGCGGAGCGCGGTGTCGCCGGCGGTGGTCGGCGCGGCGACGACCTTGTCGGGCGGGGCAGGGCAGACGTCGGGCGGCGAGGGGAAGCGGAAGCTCGGCTGGTGGGTCGGCCTCGCGGCCGGGCTGGTGGCGATCGCGGCGATGGCGCTCGTGCTGGCGATCCGCGGCGGTGGCGGGGACAAGAGGGACGGGAAGCAGGCGGGCTCGGGGTCGCTGACCGGATCGGCGACCGGCGCCGCGACGGGCACGGGCACGGGCACGGGCACGACGACCGGCAGCGGGACGGCGACCACGACCGGCAGCGGCGCGGGCACGCCGTCGCTGGCGGGGACCGGCGTGGCGACGGCGAGCGGGTCGGCGACGGCGGCCGGCTCGGGCGCGGGATCCGCGGCGGCGACGGGTTCGGGCACCGGGTCCGCGACGGCGTCCGACACCGGCAGCGCCGGCGGCTCGGCGGCCGGCACCGGCAGCGGCAGCGGCTCGGGCTCCGGCTCCGCCGAGACCGCGGGCACCGGCTCCGGCTCGGAGGTCGCCTCCACGCCCGGCTCGGGCGCAGGCTCGGCGCGCGTCATCAAGCGCGGCGGCCGCCACGGCGAGAAGCCCGGCTCCGGCTCCGGCTCGGGGTCCGACTCCGCGCCGGTCGATCTCGGCGCGTCTCGCCAGTAGCGAGGCGATCGCGATCGGCCCCTCGCGGTCGGCCCCCGCGCGCCGCGATCGTTCGTTCGCCGCGGGGGCGCCCGGCGCGCCGCGGAGTGGCGGGCGCGCCGCGAACCGGGCATCCTCGGGGCCATGCGGTTCGCCCGTGCCGTCCGGCTCCTGGTCGCAGTCCCGCTCGCCACCGCGGTGGCCGCCGCCGGCACGACGGTCGCGCGCGCGCAGCCGCAGCCGCAGCAGGCCGAGAACAAGGCCGCCGCCGAGGCCGCGTTCCGCCAGGGCCGCGACCTCATGGCCAAGGGCGACTTCGCGAACGCGTGCATGGCGTTCCGCTCGAGCGAGCAGCTCGATCCGCAGCTCGGCACCCAGTACAACCTCGGCCTCTGCTACGAGAAGGGCGGCATGCTCGCCTCCGCGTGGGGCGAGCTGACCGACCTCGCCGCGCGCGACACCAACACCGCGCGCAAGCAGGACGCCGCCAGGCGGGCCGCCGCGCTCGAGCCGCGCCTGGTCAAGCTGCTGATCGTCGTCCGCCAGATGGCGCCGGGGCTGAAGGTCAGCCGCGACGGCCTCGACGTCACGCCGACGGTCGGCGTCGCCACGCCGGTCGACCCCGGCTCGTCGAGCATCGAGGCGTCGGCGCCCGGCTTCGAGCCGTTCCAGATCCAGACCTCGCTCACCGGCGAGGGCACCACGGTGACCGTCGAGATCCCGCCGCTCAAGGCGAAGCCGAAGCCGCCGCCGGTCGAGACCGACACCGGCAACGGCGGCAACGATGCGATCCGCCTGCCGCCGCCGCCGCCGCCGAAGATCGATCTCGATCCGGGCGCGGGCCGCCGCCGCCTCGGCATCATCCTCGGCGTCGTCGGCGTCGCGTCGCTCGCCACCGGCGCCACGTTCGGCGTCATGGCCGCGAGCGCCAACGCCGACGCCAAGGACACCTGCGGCGGCGACGTGAACGACTGCCGCGGCGATGTCGCGGCGGCGCAGGACAAGGTCGACAGCGCGCGCACCGACGGCACCCTCTCGACGATCGGCATCGGCGTCGGCGTGGCGGCGGTCGCCGCCGGCGCGTTCCTCTACCTCACCGCCCCCGCCAGGCTCCACCCGGCCGAGACGACCACGCTCGTCCCCACCGCCGGCCCCACCGGCGCGGGCCTCACCGTCGTCGGCCACTTCTGACCGTCGATCACGCCTCGTCGAGGATCGGGCCGAGCGGGATGATCCGCGTCGGGTTGAGCTGCGTGTGGCTCCAGTAGTAGTGCGCCTTGATGTGGTCGAGGTGGCAGGTCGGCGCGATGGCCGGGTGCGTCCACAGCTCGCGGGTGAAGCGCCACAGGTTCGCGTGGTCGCGCAGCCGGCGCAGGTTGCACTTGAAGTGGAAGTGGTAGACGGGATCGAAGCGGAGCAGCGTCGTGAACAGGGCGACGTCCGCCGCGGTCAGCGTGTCGCCGCACGTGTAGCGCTGGCGGCCGAGCACCTCGTCCCAGCGGGCGAGCGCCGCGAAGACCTCGCGCACCGCCGCCTCGTGGACCGCCTGATCGGTCGCCAGCCCGGCGCGGTAGACGCCGTTGTTGATCGGCTGGTAGATCGCGTCGAGCGTCTCCTCGATGCGCGGCACCAGCAGGTCGGGGAACAGCGTGTCGACGACCGGCTCGCGGGCGAGCGGCGCGAGGTCGCGGTCGAGCAGCCGCATCAGCTCGCGCGACTCGTTGTTGACGATCGTGCCGGCGACGCGATCCCACAGCACCGGCACCGTCGCGCGGCCGGTGTAGCGCGGGTCGGCGCGCAGGTAGACCTCGTACAGGTACGACGCGCCGCCGATCGGATCCGGATCGTCGGCGCGCAAGGGCCACCCCTGCTCGCCCATGTGCGGATCGACGATCGTCAGGCCGATGGCGCCGGTCAGGCCGCGCAGCGCGCGGGTGATGAGCACCCGGTGCGCCCACGGGCACGCGTACGACGCGTACAGGTGGTAGCGGCCCGCCTCGGGGACCAGCTCGCGGCCGCGGAACGTCGTCGGCGCGCGCACGAACGCGCCGCGCGCGCTGGTCGGGAGGTCGCCACCGTGCCACGTGCCATCGACGAGCTGGCCCATGGCGAACGGTAGCAGGCGCCGCCGCCGCCACCCGGCGACGCGCTGCCGGCCGCGCTGCAACAGTCTGTCGCAGGCCACCGCCCGCGCGCGCCGCCGGTGGCGCGCCGAGCGGCCGCGGCCTTGGTGCGGGCGGCCGCGCGGGGCATGATGCGGCGATGGCGCTCCGGCTGTCGGTGAACCTCAACAAGGTGGCGCTGCTGCGCAACTCGCGCGGCGCCGACAACCCGTCGCCGCGGATCGCCGCCCACGCCTGCCTCGACGCCGGCGCCGACGGCCTGACGCTCCACTGGCGCGCCGACGAGCGCCACACCCGCGAGCGCGACGTGCGCGACCTGCGCGCGATCTGCGCCGAGCGCGGGGCCGAGTTCAACCTCGAGGGCGACGAGCGGCCGGCCCTGGCCGCGCTCGCCGCCGAGCTGCGCGTCGATCAGTTCACGCTGGTGCCGGTCCGCCCCGGCGAGATCACGAGCGACCACGGCTGGGACCTGCCGGCGCAGACCGAGCAGATCCAGGCGATCCTCGGCCCGCTGAACGATCGCGGCGTGCGCACGGCGATCTTCATGGACCCGGCCCCGCAGGCGGTGGCGCTCGCCGCCGCCACCGGCGCGCGGCGCGTCGAGCTCTACACGGAGCCGTACGCGGCCGCGTGGTCGACGCCGCGCCGCCAGCAGGAGCTCGACCGGCTGGTCGCGTGCGCGCACGCGCTCACCGCCGCCGGCCTCGGCGTCAACGCCGGCCACGATCTCGATCTGCACAACCTGCCGGCGCTGGCGCGCGCCATCCCCGCGCTCGACGAGGTCTCGATCGGCCACGCGCTGCTCGCCGACGCGCTCTACCTCGGCCTCGACGCCGCCGTGCGCGCCTACCTGCGCGCCTGCCGCGGCGAGGACATCGCCGACCCGCCGCGCACGCACTGACGCGATTGCGCACGCGCGGCGATTGTGTCGGCGGCCGCGCGGGCGGACGATGAGCCCGCGGCGCGTCCGGAGGGTCCGGAGCGCGGTGGTGGGACCATCGCGGCGCCGCACCAGCCGCGTCCGTCGACGCCCAGGAGCTCCATGCGCACATCCCGTCCGCTCGCCACCCTCATGCTCGCCGCCGTGCTCGCGATCGGCGCGGCGCCGGCCGTCGTCCGCGCCGACGATCCCGCCACCGGCGCCACCACGTACATCACCTACGAGGCGTTCCCGAGCCCGGCCCAGCAGCCCGGCGAGGAGGACGAGATCCCGAAGCCGCTGGTGAAGAGCCTCGGCAACACCAAGCCGTCGACGCCGCGCGCCCAGCGCAAGTCGCGCGGCTGGGGTCAGGTCCGCTTCACCAAGGACATGACGAAGGCGCTCATCGACTTCGAGATCAAGGGCGTCGATCCCGCCGACATCATCATGTTCCACATCCACTGCGGCCCGCCCGGCCTGCTCGGGCCGATCATCGTCGACTTCGGCAAGAAGCTCGGAGACCTGCCGACCGCGTTCGCCAAGGGCAAGATCTCCGTCGAGATCACGAATGACGATCTGACCTGGGCGAGCATGTTCCCGCCGAAGGGCCTGCCCAAGGGCACGGTGATGCCGCCCGAGACCTGCCCGGTCGAGGCCGGCTGGCCGCTCACGACCAAGACGATCGTCGGCATGGAGTACCTCGCGCGGCGCGGGCTCCTCTACTTCAACCTGCACACCAAGCAGCACACCTACTACGGCGAGGTCCGCGGTCAGCTCTACCTGAAGCAGTGACCTGAAGCGGCGACCTGAAGCAGCGACGGAGCGGGGATCGAAAGGATGGTCACACCGCGTACGGCCGCCACTCCAACAGGCCCGTGAGCCCGGCACGGTCCGGGCACTGCCAAGGAGTCGCGCCGCATGTCCAGGTTCGCCCGTCTCGCCCTCTACTCACCCTTCGCCGCGCTCGCGGTCACCGCCGCCGCCGGCACCGCCGCCGCCAGGCCGAGCTACGGCGACGGTGAGCTACTGGCGCCGATCGGCGCCCAGGCCCACGTCTGCGAGGGGCAGGCGACCTGCAACGGCGGCTTCCCCGAGGGGATCGTCGTCGTCGACGACCGGGTCTACGTCAGCGGCCCCGCCAACTTCGGCACCGCCGGCAAGGGCCCGAGCGTCGTCACCGTCCTCCAGCGGTCGAACGGCCACCAGCAGGCCGAGATCCTCCTCGAAGGCGAGAACACCGCCCTCGAGCACGCGCTCAGCGGCCTGGCCACCGACGGCTCGGGCGACGTCTTCGCGCTGTCGACGCAGCTCGGCGTCGTGCGCCTCCACCGCCACGGCAACCGCTACGAGCAGACGCCGTACGCGCCGCCGCTGCCGGATCTGCCGCTGTGCGCGCCCGGCCAGAGCGCCGGCTGCCAGCCGGGCTTCGTCGACCTGCCGCCGCTGCCGAACGAGATGGCGTTCGACGGCGCCGGCAACCTCTACATCACCGACTCGCTGCAGGCGACGATCTTCAAGGTGCCGGCCGGCGGCGGCTCGATCGCCCCGTGGTTCTCGAGCCCGGCGTTCATCGGCAACCTCGGCGCGCCGCTGCCGTTCGGCACCAACGGCATCAAGCTGTCGGGCGACGGCCACTCGCTCTACGTGATCGAGACGTTCGATCCCGCCGACGCCAGCCAGAGCCACCTCTACCAGGTGCGGCTGCGCGCCCACCCGACCGCGGCGGACCTCTCGCTGGTGGCGACCTTCGGCGGCGGGGTCGCGGCCGACAGCCTCGCGGTCGGCGACTCCGGCAAGGTGTACGTGTCGCTGGCGGGGTCGAGCCAGATCGCGGTCCTCGCCCGCGACGGTCACGAGCTGACCCGCCTGTCCGGTCCGTCGGGCAGCTCGATCCCGTACGACAACCCGGCGGGCCTCACGTTCGACGACGCGCGCAAGTCGCTGCTGGTCGCCAACCACGCCATCTTCGGCAACCCCGCCGACTTCGCGGTGCTGCGCGTCTACGTCGACGATCGCGGCGCCGACGCCGGCGGCGGCTGCGGCGACGACTGAACCGCGGTAGCGTCGGCGCGGTGCAGCGACTCGCCTGCCTCGCGCTCGCCGCCGCCGGCTGTCACGGGGGCGCGCCCGCGCGGCCGCGGGCGAGCTGTCCGGTCGGCGGACAGGCGATCGTCTACGGCCAGGAGGACGTCGACGCGCTCGCCGGCTGCGCGCGCCTCGCCGGCCTGACCGTCCGCACGGCGGCGCCGGTCGAGCTGGCGCGGCTGACCGCGCTGGTCGCGATCGACGGCGACCTCGTCATCGGCCCGACCCTGGCGAACACGACCCTGTCGTTGCCGGCGCTCGCCCTGGTGGGCGGCCGCGTGCGGGTGTCGGGCAACGGGGACCTGAGCGGCCTCTACCTGCCGGCCCTGCGGCGCGCGGGCGCGGTCGAGATCGTCGACGACCCGGTGCTGGTGAGCGTGAGCGCGCCGGCGCTGGCGGCGGTCGGCGGCGCGGTGACGCTCGAGCGGCTGCCCGCCCTCGAGCTGGTCGACAGCGGCGCGCTGGTCGAGGTCGCCGGGCCGCTGACGGTCGCGCGGGTGCCGGTGCTCGCGACCTGGGTCGGACCGCCGGCGCGGGTGGGCGGCGCGGTCGCCGTCGACGCGCCCGCCCTCGACGCCGACGCCCGCGCCGCGATCGATCGCGGTCCGTGACCCGCGCCGCCGGGCCGCGGATCGCCGGACGGCCGCGCGGGCGCGCGTGATAGCCTTCACGGTATGCGTCGTCTGCTCGCCGTCGTCATCGTGATCGCCAGCGCCGGGGCCGCCGGGTGCGGGCCGAACAGCGCCGGCGGCACCTGCGATCCGCGCAACGACGACTGCACGTGCAACGTGAACGTGACCTGCGTCGACGGCTTCCACTGCGATCACGCGAGCGGCACCTGCGAGGCGGACGTCGACGCCGGCGGGCCGGTCGACGCCGGCATCGACGCGCCGATCGACGCCCAGCTCGCGGGCTTCGGCGAGCCGTGCCTCGACAAGCACGAGTGCACGTCCGGCATCTGCATCTTCGTCGGCAGCGGCGGCCGGTGCAGCGACCTCTGCAACGGCGACGACTGCCCGCCCGACTGGGGCTGCTTCGGCGTCGTCGGCGCGATCGAGCCCGGCCACGTCGACGACGTCTGCGTGCCGGTGAGCGACCAGCTCTGCTCGCCGTGCGCGACCGACGACGAGTGCACGCAGATCGGCGTCGACAAGTGCCTCGCCTACCCGGACGGCACCCACTTCTGCGGCCGCGACTGCCGCATGGTCGATTGCCCGAGCGGCTACGCCTGCACCGACATGACGATCGGCGGCATGCAGACCAAGCAGTGCGTGCCGCAGAGCGGCGCGTGCGACTGCGACGCCTCCAACACGGGCATGACGCAGGCGTGCACGATCATGACGCCGTTCAACACGGCGTGCGCCGGCAACCGCACCTGCGGCGGCGCGACCGGCTGGGGGAGCTGCGCGCCGCCGTCGATGATGGACAGCCCCGACGGCACGTACGCGGACTCCAACTGCGACGGCATCGACGGCGACGTCACGCGCGGCATCTTCGTCGCCGGCGGCGGCGCCAACCTGCCGAGCTGCGGCCTCACCGCGCAGACCCCGTGCCAGACGATCAGCTACGGCATCGTCCGCGCGGTCACCGTCGGCCGCAACCAGGTCTACGTGCAGGCCGGCACCTACAACGAGACGATCGTGATGCTGAACGGCGTGAGCGTGTGGGGCGGCTACGACTTCGGCTGGCAGCGCGGGCCGATCTCGGATCCGGCGCACCGCACGATCGTCGTCGGCCAGCAGGACACCACGACCGCCGGCGACGGCGAGTACCTGACCGTGCGCGCGCACGACCTGATCGTGCCGGTGACCATGGGCGACCTCGTGCTGCGCGGCCCGATGGCGACCGGCACCACCGGCGGCAACGGCCACAGCTCGTACGTCATCCACGCGCGGGCGGCGACGGTGAACCTCGAGCGCGTCGAGCTCCAGGCCGGCAACGGCGCCGACGGCGCCGCCGGCGGCAACGGCAGCGACGCGCCGATCGTCGACGCCACCGGCGGCATGTTCGGCCAGCGCGGCGGCGACGGCCAGCAGTTCGGTCCGACTTGCAACTCGAGCGACCGCGGCGGTGGCGGCGCGCGGGGTACCAACTCGTGCGTCGGCGGGCCGTCGGGGCGGCCCGCCAACGGCGGCGGCGGCGGCGCGGGCGGCACGCTGGATAGCGACTGCGGAGTGGTCTCGCGCAACCTCAATGCGCGCGGCGGCGACGGTGGCGGCAACGCCGACTTCACGAACGGCGCGTTCGGCGCGGCCGGCTCCGGCGGCAGCGGCAGCGACTCGTGCGGTCCGACGACGTCCGGCGGCTCCGGCTTCGTGGCCAACGGCGGCGCCGGCGGACGCCACGACGGCGCAGCGATCGTCAACGGC
>DASZXE010000731.1:0-6015 GCA_035546475.1 Kofleriaceae bacterium | reverse complement strand
GGTCGAGGTCGGCGAGCACCGGCGCGAGGGCGGCGGCGTCGGGGGCGGCGCGCGCGATCGCGATCCACCGGCGCGCGGCGGCGAGGTCGCCGGGGTGCAGCGCGAGCGCCGCCTGCTGCGCGGCCTCCGCTGCGCTCGCCGCCGCGGAAGCCGTGCCCGTGCCCGTACCCGTGCCCGTGCCCGTGCCCGCCTTCTCCGTCTCCGTCTCCGTCTCCGTCTCCGCCACCGGCGGCGCCGATCGCGACCACGCATCCTCCTCCATCCACGGCCGCTCCGGCCCGCGCGCGTGACACGCCGCGAGCGCCACCAGCACCAGCGCGAGCGCGCCGCCGCGCATCGTCAGCCGTCGAGCAGCGATCGCATGCGGTCGAGCAGCCCCTTCTTCTCCGCCGGCTCGGCGCGCGACAGCTCGCCGAGCGTCCGCGCCAGCTCCTCGAGCAGCTCGCGCTGCCGCGCCGACAGGTTGGTCGGCGTCACCACCTGGATCTTCACCAGGTGATCGCCCCGCCCCGCGTTCTTGCCCGCGCCGCGCGGCACGCCGCGCCCGCGGATGCGCAGCGTGCGGCCGCTCTGCGTCCCCTCGGGGATGCGCAGCTTCACCGGGCCGTCGAGCGTCGGCACCTCGAGCACCGCGCCGAGCGCCGCCTGCGGGAACGTCAGCGGCAGCTCGCTCAGGATGTCGTGGCCCTCGCGCTTGAAGACCGCGTGCTCCTTCACCCGCACGATGACGTGCAGGTCGCCGGGCGCGCCACCCGACCTCCCCGGCTCGCCCTCGCCCTTCATCATCCGCACCGCGTTCTCGCGGGTGCCGGGCGGCACCACCACCGAGAACTCGCGGGTCGCCGGGTTGCTGCCGCTCGGATCGATCGGCACCTGGATCGTCCGCGTGCAGCCGAACGCCGCCTCCTCGAAGCTGACCTCGAGCGTGTAGCGCAGGTCGCGGCCGCGCTGCTTCGGCTTGCGCCGGCGGAGCACGTCGTTGATGACCTCCTGCGCCGCGTCGACGACCGACGCGAAGCCGCCCACGCCCGCCTCGCCCTCGTGGCCCCAGCGGTCGTAGCGCGAGCGCTCGCGCGGATCCGACAGCACCGCGTACGCCTCGTTGATCTGCTTGAACGTCTCGGCGCCGTCGGGGTTGAGGTCCGGGTGGTACTTGCGCGCGAGCTCGCGATAGGCGCGCTTGATCTCCGCCTCGTCGGCCCCCTTGTCGACGCCGAGCACGTCGTAGTAGTCGCGCCGGCGCCGCGCCATCAGGCGCCGCCTTCGGTCGGCTCCGACGCCGCCGCGTAGAGGATCTCGCCGATCCGCTGGGCCGACGCCTCGAGCCGCGACGTCGCCAGCTCGACCTCGGTGAGGTTGCCGGCGGCCAGGTGGTTGCGGCACTCCGCGATGTCGGCGGCGATCATGTCGTGGTCCTCCGCGGGCAGCATCGACGCGAACTCGGCGAGCGCGCGCTCCGCCGAGTAGAGCAGCGACTCGGCCCGGTTGCGCGCCTCGGCCAGCGCCCGCCGCTCCTGGTCGATCGCCGCCATGTCGACCGACTCCTGGATGAGCTGGGCGATCTCCTCCTCGGTGAGGCCGGTGTTGGGCGTGACGACGACCGTCTGCGCGCGGCCGGTGCCGTGGTCGCGCGCCGACACCGTCAACAGGCCGTCGGCGTCGAGGTCGAACGCGACCTCGATCTTCGGCACGCCGCGCGGCGCCGGCGGGATGCCGGTCAGCTCGAACGCCGCCAGCGCCTTGTTGTCGTGCGCCATCTCGCGCTCGCCCTGGAAGACCTGCACGTTGACGAACGGCTGGTTGTCGACGGCGGTCGAGAAGATCTCCGTCGCCCGGCACGGCACCGTCGTGTTGCGGTGGATGAGCCGGTAGAAGACGCCGCCCGCGGTCTCGACGCCGAGCGACAGCGGCGTGACGTCGAGCAGCAGCACCTCCTGCACCTCGCCGGTGAGGACGCCGGCCTGGATCGCGGCGCCGATCGCGACGACCTCGTCGGGGTTGACCGACCGGTTCGGCTCGCGGCCGAAGAACTCGGCGACCATCCGCTGGATGCGCGGCATGCGGGTCTGGCCGCCGACCAGGATGACCGCGTCGAGCGCGCCCGGCTCGAGGTTGGCGTCGGCCATCGCCCGCTTGCACGGCTCGAGCGTGCGGCGGACGAACGGCTCGACGAGCTTCTCCAGCTCGGCGCGGGTCAGCTCGAGCTCGAGGTGGCGCGGCCCCGCCGACGTCGCGGCGAGGAACGGCAGGTTGATCTGCGTCGTCAACGTCGACGACAGCTCGTGCTTCGCCTTCTCCGCGGCCTCCTTGAGCCGCTGGAGCGCGAGGCGGTCGCCGCGCAGGTCGTGGCCGCCGTGGGCCGCCGCGAACTTCTCGATCATCCAGCCGACGACCGCGTTGTCGAAGTCCTCGCCGCCGAGGAAGGTGTCGCCGGCGGTGGCGCGCACGCGGAAGACGCCGCCCGCCACCTCGAGGATCGACACGTCGAACGTGCCGCCGCCGAGGTCGTAGACGGCGAGCCGCTGCGCGCTGCCGAGGTCCTTGCCGTAGGCGAGCGCGGCCGCGGTCGGCTCGTTGATGATGCGCAGCACGTCGAGGCCGGCGAGGCGGCCGGCGTCCTTGGTCGCCTGCCGCTGGGCGTCGTCGAAGTAGGCCGGCACGGTGATCACCGCGTCGGTCACCTGCTCGCCGATCCAGTCCTCGGCGGTCTGCTTCATTCGGCCGAGCACCATCGCGGAGATCTCGGGCGGCGAGTAGGTCCGCCCGCGCACCATCACGTGCGCGTCGCCGTTGGGCGCGCCGACGATCTCGTACGGGCAGGTCAGCATCTGCCGCTGGACCTCCGCGCTGTCGAGCTTGCGGCCCATCATCCGCTTGACCGCGTAGATGGTGTTCTCGGCGTTGGTGACCGCCTGCCGGCGGGCGACCTGCCCGATCAGCCGCTCGCCGGAGGCGGCGAAGGCCACCACCGACGGCGTCGTGCGCGCACCCTCGGAGTTGGCGATCACGAGCGGCTGCTCGCCGTCCATGACCGCCACGCACGAGTTGGTGGTCCCGAGGTCGATGCCGACGACGCGAGGCACGCTCTACGCCGACTCTCCGCTTCCGCCGGCAGCCTGGCGGGGACGGGCGACCACCACCATCGCCGGCCGCAGCAGGCGGTCGGTGAGGCGATAGCCCTTCTGCAGGACCGAGATGACGGTGCCGGCCGGCGCGTCGCTCTCCTGCTGGCCGATCGCCTCGTGCAGGTTGGGATCGAACGGCTTGCCTTCGGCCTCGACCGGCGTGACCTCGCACCGCTCGAGCGCGGTCGCGAACTGGCGGAGGACGAGCCGCACGCCCTCGAGCACCGCGCCGCCGTCGTCGGTCGCGTGGGCGACCGCGCGCTCGAGGTTGTCGATGACGGGCAGCATCTCCTTCAGCACGCGGGTGCGGGCGTCGGCCTTGGCGTCGTCGAGGTCGCGCTTGCTGCGGCGGCGGAAGTTCTCGAGGTCGGCCACCGCGCGGACGTACTTGTCCCACGCGTCCTTGCGCTCCTGTTCGGCCTTGGCGAGGGCCGCCTCGAGCTCGGCGGCGCGGCCGCCCGCGCCGCTGCCGCTGCCGCTGGAAGGTGCGTCGACCTCGACCACGAGGCCTGGGTCGCCCGCGTCGGAGGTGGGCGGATCAGCGGGATCGTCGGACATGGGAACGTCGTCGCTCATGCGTCGTCCATCTTAGTACACGCCCGGCGCGACGGGAGTCCGGTGGCCCGTTTCACCGACCGCGGTCAACCGCCGCTGCCGGCACCGCCACCCGGCCGGCCGCCCGGCCACGCCAGCTCCCCCAGCATCTGCGACAGGACGTCGGCGGTGAAGTCGACGACCGACATGACCTTGCCGTAGTTCATCCGCATCGGCCCGATGACGGCGAGCGCGCCGATCGGCCGCTCGTCGGGGCCGTACGCCTGCGCGACCACCGACGACTCGCTGAGCGCGGCGTGGGCGGTGTCGGCGCCGAGGAAGACCTGGATGCCCTCGGCGGTCTTGGTCCGGTCGAGGAGCTGGATGAGCAGCGCCTTGTCCTCGAGCGCGCGGAGGAGCTCGCGCATGCGATCGAGACCGGCGCGGCTGCCGGCGGTCTCGGGATCGACGAGGTTGGCCTGGCCGGTGACGAGGATCTCGGCGGGGCGCGGCTCGGCGGCGGCGACCGCCTGCTGGCCGATGCGCAAGGCGGTGGCGACCAGCTCGTCGTAGCGGTGCTTGTCGTCGCCCAGCTCGCGCTGCACGCGGGCGCGGACCTCGTCGAGCGACAGGCCGGCGAGGAGCTGGTTCAGGTAGGCGTGGATCCGCTCGAGGCGCGCGCTGTCGATCGGGTCGTTGATCGAGACGACGCGGTTCTCGATGCGGCCGTCGGTGGCGACCAGGATGGCGAGGAGCTGGCCGGGCCGCATCGGCACGAACTCGAGGTGCCCGAAGCGGGCCTGGCCGGGATCGGGCGCGACGATCACCGCGGCGTGCTGCGTGATCTCCGACAGCAGGCGCGACGCGTTCTGCACCATGTCGTCGGCGGTGGGGGCGACCACGCGCGCGCGGATCTCCTCCTTCTCGCGCGGCGACAGGCCGCGGACCTTGAGCATCGACTGGATGAAGAGGCGGAGGCCGAGCTCGGTCGGGATGCGGCCCGCCGAGGTGTGGCGCTGCTCGAGGAGGCCGAGCTCCTCGAGATCGGACATGACGTTGCGGACGGTCGCCGGCGACAGGCCGATCTCGTGGCGGCGCGTGATCGTCCGCGAGCCCACGGCGTCGCCGCGGTGCAGGTACTCCGCGACGACGGCGTGGAGGATCTTGCGCGCGCGGCGCGGGAGATCGGGCAGGGTCATGTGCGCGTGGCTCGCCCCGAGCATACTACGGCGGCCGTCGCGCGGCCGGGCGGCGCGGAGCGGCGGCGGCGACGATCCGGGCGGCGACCTCGTCGGCGAACAGGAAGCCTCGCAGGGTCGGGCGCAGGCGGCCGGCGGCGTCGTCGACGGTGGCGAGGCCGCCGGCCAGCGCCCAGTCGACGACCGCTGAGGGAAGCTCGGCGACCGGCGCGCCGTCGGAGGTCCGCATCGCGAGCCACAGCCGATCGGTGGCGACCTCGCGCGCGGACGCGTGGGTCTCTTCGGCGGGCGGCTCGCCGCGGGCGTAGCGCGGCCACTGGCGGACGTTGGTCCAGCGCTCGCCGGCGCCGTCGTCGCCGAGCTGGAACGACGCGGCGCCGACGCCGAGGCCGAGGTACTCGGCGCCGCGCCAGTAGAGCTGGTTGTGGACGGCGCGCGCGCCCGGCCGCGCGTACGACGAGATCTCGTAGTGCTCGAAGCCGGCGGCGGTGAGCGCCGCGTGGGTCGACGTGTAGAGCTCGACCTGCGCGTCCTCGGGGGCGAGCGGCAGGGTGCCGGCGCGCGCGCGGCGGCCGAAGGCGGTGCGGCGCTCGATGGTGAGCTCGTAGACCGACAGGTGCGGCGCGCCGCTGGCGGCGGCGGCCACCACCGAGGCGGTCGGCTGGCCCGGAGGCGGCGGGGCGATGCCGGGCGCGCCGAGGATGAGATCGGCCGAGAAGGAGCCGAAGCCGGCGGCGCGGGCGGCGGCGAGGGCGGCCGGGCCATCGCCCTGGCGGTGATCGCGGCCGAGCGCGGCGAGCTCGTCGTCGCGCCAGGCCTGCACGCCGATCGACAGCCGGTTGACGCCGATCGCCCGCCAGCCGGCCATGCGCTCCGGCGTGCAGTCGATCGGGTTGGCCTCGACGGTGATCTCGAGCGCGGCGGGATCGGCGGCGAAGGCGGCGGCGGCGGCCGCGATCACGGCGCCGAGCGCGGCGGGATCCCACAACGACGGCGTGCCGCCGCCGACGTAGATCGATCGCAGCGCGCGGCCGGCGAAGCGCGGCGACTGCGCGGCGAGCTCGGCGAGCACGCGGTCGCGGTAGCCGGCGTGCGGCGGCTCGTGGCGCGCGATCGCCACCGGGAAGTCGCAGTACGGGCAGAGCGCGCGGCACCAC
>DASZXE010000730.1:0-8680 GCA_035546475.1 Kofleriaceae bacterium | reverse complement strand
GTCCATGACGTCGACCACCGCGTCGCCGTCGTCGTCGGGATCGCAGGCGTCGCCGAGGCCGTCGTGGTCGGTGTCCGTCTGCGACGTGTTGGCGGCGGTCGGGCAGTCGTCGCTGGCGTCGGCGACGCCGTCGTTGTCGTCGTCGGGGTCGCAGGCGTCGCCGACCGCGTCGCCATCGGCGTTGGCCTGGTCGTGGTTGGCGACCAGCGCGCAGTCGTCGAGCTCGTCGGCGATGCCGTCGTTGTCGTCGTCGGGATCGCAGACGTTGCCGCGCCGGTCGCCGTCGGAGTCGACCTGCGCCGCGTTGGGGTTGAGCGGGCAGTCGTCGCGCAGGTCGGGCACGCCGTCGCCGTCGCTGTCGCCGCCGCCCTCGCAGGCCGCGCCGCCGGGCAGGCCGGGGTCGCCCGGGTCCTGGCCGGGGTCGGGGATGGTCGGGCAGTCGTCGGCGCCGTCGGGCACGCCGTCGCCGTCGTCGTCGGGATCGCAGGCGTCGCCGGCCAGATCGTGATCGAGGTCGGCCTGGTCTGCGTTGGCGACCAGCGGGCAGTTGTCCGTCTCGTTGGCGATGCCGTCGGCGTCGATGTCGCCCTCGCAGGCGTCGCCGGTGCCGTCGCCGTCGGTGTCGGCCTGGCCCGGGTCGGCGACCAGCCGGCAGTCGTCGGTGGCGTCCGGCACGCCGTCGCCGTCGTCGTCGGCGTCGCACGCATCGCCGGAGCCGTCGCCGTCGGTGTCGACCTGGTTCGCGTTGGCGACGCGCGGGCAGTCGTCGGCGGCGTCGAGCACGCCGTCGCCGTCGTCGTCGTCGTCACAGGCATCGCCGAAGCCGTCGCCGTCGGTGTCGACCTGCGCCGCGTCGGCGACCAGCGGGCAGTCGTCGGCGGCGTCCGCCACGCCGTCGCCGTCGTCGTCGTCGTCGCACGCGTTGCCGAGGCCATCGCCGTCGGGATCGAGCTGGCCGGGGTTGGCGTTGCGCGGGCAGTCGTCGGCGCCGTCGGCCACGCCGTCGTTGTCGTCGTCGTCGTCGCAGACGTCGCCCAGCGCGTCGCCGTCGAGGTTGGCCTGGTCGGCGTTGGCGACCGCCGGGCAGTCGTCCGCCTGGTCCGGCACGCCGTCGCCGTCGGCGTCGCCGGTGTCGCACGCATCGCCGAAGCCGTTGCCGTTCGAGTCGGTCTGCGCCGGGTTGGCCACCCGCGGGCAGTTGTCGGCGGCGTCCGCCACGCCGTCCCCGTCGTCGTCGGTGTCGCAGACGTCGCCGGCGCCGTCGTGGTCGAGGTCCTCCTGGCCGGGGTTGGCGGCCCGCGGGCAGTCGTCGGCCGCGTCGAGCACGCCGTCGTCGTCGTCGTCGGGATCGCAGGCGTCGCCGGCGCCGTCGCGGTCGCTGTCGCCCTGCGCGGGGTTGGCGATCGCGGGGCAGTCGTCGTTGCCGTTGACCACGCCGTCGCCGTCGAGGTCGCCGTCGCAGACGTCGCCGAGCTGGTCGTGATCGGTGTCGGCCTGGTTCGCGTTGGCCACCAGCGGGCAGTCGTCGATCGGGTTCGGCACGCCGTCGTTGTCGGCGTCGTCGTCGCAGACATCGCCGATGTGGTCGCCGTCGATGTCCGACTGGTCGGCGTTCGCGCTGCGCGGGCAGTTGTCCTGGCCGTCGGGCCGGCCGTCGTTGTCGTCGTCGGGATCGCAGGCGTCGCCGAGCGCGTCGCCGTCGGTGTTGCGCTGGTCGGTGTTGACGACCACCGGGCAGTTGTCCTGCGCGTCGGGCCGGCCGTCGCCGTCGTCGTCGTCGTCGCAGGCGTCGCCCAGGCCGTCGCCGTCGGTGTCGAGCTGGTCGGGGTTGGCCACCAGGTCGCAGTCGTCGGTCGCGTTGTTGCGGCCGTCGCCGTCCGGATCGGCGAGCGGCCCGTCGTGGTCGTTGGCGTCGCGGTAGTTGACGATGCCGTCGCCGTCGACGTCACCCTGGCCCTCGATCGCGTCGGCCGTGCCGTCGTTGTCGGAGTCGCTGTCGAGGTAGTCGGGGATGTGGTCGCCGTCGGTGTCGAGCGGCGGCGTCGCCGGGTTGGCGTCGCCCGCCTCGAGGATCGTCGGGATGCCGTCGCCGTCGTCGTCGGGATCGCGGTACGCCGGCAGCCCGTCGTGGTCGGGGTCGGCGGTGCCCTCGGTGGCGTCGGCGATCGTGTCGTTGTCGGAGTCGAGATCGCGGTAGTCGGGCGTGCCGTCGCCGTCGGTGTCGATCGGCGGCGTCGCCACGTCGGTGTCGCCGGCCTCGACCGCGTCGAGGATCCCGTCGTTGTCGCTGTCGGGATCGCAGGCGTCGATGCCGTTGCCGTCGCCGTCGGTGTCGACCGCGGCGCCCGGCACGCCGACCGCCGGCGACCCGCTGGCGCCGACCTCGTCGTCGTCGCGGATGTGGTCGCCGTCGGAGTCGTTGCTGTTGTTGTTCGTGCGGGTCCGCCCGCTCGCCGCGCAGCCGGTCTCCCAGCTCCCGCACAGGTTGTCGCCGTCGAGATCGAGACCGTCGGTCAGGCAGAGCTGGGCGGCCGCCGAGGTGGGCGCCCCCGCCACGAACGCGGTGACGAACGAGGCGAAGAGCAACACGGGGAGCACGGGAAGCGAGCCGCGTGACATGCGACGACTCTAATGAGCCGATGCGTGAGGGCATCGTGGCTCACGCTGCCCTCACTCCTGCCTCACGCCGCTCCTCACGCTCGCGCCCGATCTCTCACGCGCGTCCTCACGCGCGCCGCCGCCGCCGCGCCGCCGCCGCGCGCCTCCGTGAGATCCTCCGTGAGGTCATCGGGGGGCGTCCGGAGCCCGGGCGGCGGGACGGTGTTACCCTGGCCCGCCGTGAGCTCGGTCCGACGTCTCTGGGTATGGCCGATCGCGATCCTGGTCGCGCTGTCGCTGCTCGTCTTCGCGAGCTTCTACCTGGGCGACGCCGGCGGGGCCGGCCACGGCGCGCTGTCGCGCTACTTCCACTTCGAGCCGGAGCTGATCACCGACAGCCTGGCCGGCCTCGCCTCGATGGTCGCCGCCGTGCTCGGCATCGTCATCACGGTGGTCAGCATCCTCGTCCAGCTCTCGTCGGAGCGCTACACCGGCGTCGCCCAGCTCTTCCTCCGCGACCGGGTCAACATCGGCGTGATGGCCTACTTCATCGTCGCCTGCGTGTGCGGCGTCTGGCTGTCGCTGGCGATCCACCACGACTTCGTCCCCCACGCGACGCTGGTGGCGATGCTGGTCTTCACCACCGCCGGCCTCGTCATCATGCTGCCGTACTTCGCGTACGTCTTCCGCTTCCTCGAGCCGCAGAGCATCATCGCCCGCATCCGCCACGAGGCGATGGAGAAGGTCAGCGAGGCGGTCACCGCGCCGCCCGCTGCCGCGGTCGCCGCCCAGGCCGGCGTGCTCACCGCGATGGCCGAGCTCACCGACATCACGTCGAACTCGATCTCCGGCAAGGACAAGATCATCGCCAGCCGCGCGGTCGACGCGATCAAGGACTTCGTCGTCGGCTACCTCGCGATCAAGGGCCGCGCGCCGGCCGCCTGGTTCGGCATCGGCGACGGCATCCGCGACGATCCCGACTTCGTCGCGATGGACCCCGAGTCGCTGCGCGATCTCCAGGGCCAGCGCACCTGGGTCGAATGGAAGGCGCTGCGCCAGTACCTCGGCATCTACAACGAGGCGCAGGGCGCGATGCCGGACATCAACTACCTGATCGCGATCGACACCCGCTACGTCGGGTCGGCGGCGGCGGCGCGCGGCGATCGCGAGGTCGTCATCCTCGCCTTCAAGTTCATGAACTCGTACCTGCGCGCCACCATCAACGCGAAGGCGGTGCGCACCGCGTACAACGTGCTCAACCAGTACCGCCAGCTCGTCGAGGACATGATCCGCCGCCGCGAGGACGACCTCGCGATCGACGCGGTCGGCCACATGATCTACTACGGCCGCACGAGCTACGACCTCCAGCTCGGCTTCGTGACCGAGACGGTCGCCTACGACGTCGGCGCCCTCTGCGAGCTCGCCCACACCCTCGGCCAGCGCGACAGCGCGATGCTGACCGCGTTCCTCGAGCTCGACCAGCCGCTGCGGGCGAAGCGCCAGGAGAGCGCGCTCATCGGCATCCGCAAGGCGCAGGTCAAGCTCGCCTGCTACTACCTCGAGGCCGGCGCCGCCGACCGCGCGGCCCGCATCGCCGACGACCTGCGCGCCGAGCCGGTCGAGCGGCTGCAGACGATCCGGGATCAGCTCGAGCGCGTCGATTCGAAGGACTTCTGGGAGATCATCGACCGCGGGCGCAACTTCGAGTTCATGCCCGAGCCGCAGCGCCGGCAGATGGCGACGTTCTTCGCCGGGCTGACCGACGGGGCGGAGGCCGCGGCCGCCGACGTCGGCTCCTGACCGCGGCGCCTCGCCGCCTCGCCTCGCCGCCTCGCGTGCACGCGCGCGCGAATTTTGCGCTGATGGTGTTCGCGCGGTGGCGGTCGGACGGCACGCACGCACTGCGTGTTCAGCCGTGTCGCACTATTCCAGCGCACTGCCGGAATTCCCGACGACATCGTTGAGACGTCATGGGCCGCATGGTTAACCGGAAGTGGCAGTCCGGGGGTCGGGCTGCAAGGACCGGAGGTAGTACATGGCACAAGGCACCGTGAAGTGGTTCAACGATGCGAAGGGCTACGGGTTCATCTCCCGGGCCGAGGACGGTCGGGACGTGTTCGTCCACTACTCGTCCATCCAGGGCGACGGCTTCCGCACCCTGGTGCAGGGGCAATCGGTCGAGTACGACGAGCAGAACGGCCCGAAGGGGCTGTTCGCGTCCGGCGTCCACAAGCCTGCTGCACCGACCCAGTGAAGGGGGCGCGGCCCTGACCGGGGGGACCCGGCCGCGCGCGGGATCGCAGTCGGCCGCCGAGTGATCGGCGGCCGGTTGTCTTTTCGGCCGACGCCCGCGCGCGCCTCCGCGGCCTCTCTGCGTGCGGGCGCCGGCCCATCGGCGTTCACCGGGGCGGCCCCGGCCCGCGACTCCGCCCACACCGCGTCCTCCGGCGCGCCGGCGATCCGCCTCTCTGCGCCTCTCTGCGCCTCTCTGCGCCTCTCTGCGGGGGAGGGGTTGGGTATGGAGCCCGATCTGGTTTCGGGCCTGCGCGCCCCGACCCGCGCCCCGCTCGCGGCGCCGGCCCGAACGTCGCGGTGCTCGGCTCCTTCAGCGGAGGAGCTGGGTGGCGCGGTAGTCGCCCGACGGGCTCGGGCTGAGGACGACACCGAGCTTCTCCTTCGTCGTCTCGACGAGGATGACCAGGCGGTCGTCGCCGACCGTCGCCGGGATGCCGGTCTTGCGGGTGAAGTCGCCGGGGTTGGTGAGCTCCCAGCTCTTCACGGTGCCGATCTCGCCGAGCAGGCCCTCGTACAGGCTCTGCAGGTCGCCCGTCGTGGTCGCCGCGGTCTGACCGCCGGCGACGAACGGCACCGCCGACACCCGCATCAGCCGCTGCACGCTCGACGACGTGAGGCCGGCGACCCACATGTTGGCGGCGTACGAGGCGTGGCGGTCGTCGCTCACCGGCTTGGGCGCATCGATCGCCTTGTCGCCGGTCGGGCCCGGCGTCGACACGGTGCCGTGCTGCGCCGACGCCACGTCCGCCTGGTTGCCGGCGTCGAGCGGCACGATGCCGCCGGGGATGCTGGTGAGGATGTACGGCTCGGCGTTGAAGGTGCCGCACTGCCGCGGCCCGCGATAGAAGCCCCAGCGCAGGTAGACCCGCTGGTCGACCGACCGGATCTCGGTCGGGGTCGGATCATACGGCGCCGACGACATCACCGCGTCGATCGCCGCGACGTCGAAGTCGGTGTGGCCGGAGGTGCGCACGACGGTCGTCTTGTAGAGCGTGCCGTCCGGGTTGACCGCCAGCTCGAGCACGGTGACGAGGTCCATGTCGTTGAGCGGATCGGACGCCGGGCGGCGGTCGAGCTCCTCGAGGAAGCCGAAGCCCCACCGCTCGTGGATGCGGCGGTGCATGCGCGCCAGGTAGATCGCGAACGGGTGGGCGCGGGTCTTGAGCGCGGTCTGGTTGCCGGGGCGGATGTCGGGTGCGAAGTTCTCGAGCGCGCTCTTCACCGCGTCGAGCCGCTGCTCGTAGCGGCCCTTCTTCGCGCCCATGCGCGCGCGGGCGAGCACCCGCTCCTCCTCGGCCTTGTCCTTGCCGATGATCCGCTCGTAGGCGTCGAAGTCGAGCGACGTGCGCAGGCCCGGCTTGCCGCGGTCGCCCTCCTTCTTGCCGTCGCCGATGCGATCGCCGAGCAGGGCGCCGCGGCCGCCGATGCCGCGCATCGCGAGCAGGCCGGGCTGGCGGTCGCCGGTGCCGTTCTCGCCGTCGTGGCCCTCCTCGCCGACGATCTGGCCCCGGGCCTGGTCGTCCTCGCCGCTGTGATCGCTCGTGCGCGAGACCTCCTCCTGGTCGGACTCGGCCTCCTCGAGGTGGGCGATCTTGTCGTCCGGTCCGCCGACGTCGGGGCTGGTCGTGTCGTCCGACTTCGCCGACGCCGCCACCTTGCCCTTCGACTCCTTGTCGAGGTTGGTGTCGGTCGCGCGCGTCTGCTCGGTGACGTCGCGGTTCTTGTCCGAGATCATCGTCGCGTCGTCGGGCGCCTTGTCGACGACGTGCTCGTCGTCGTCGACCTCGACCGCGCGCATGTTCTCCGGCATCTGCTGGGGCGGCGGCGGGGTCGGCGGCGGCGGCGGGGGAGGTGGCGGCGGCGGCAGGATCTGCGGCGGCGGCGGCGGCGCCTTCACCAGCGCGACCTGGACCTCCTTCTCCTCCTCGAGCTTCTCGGCGTCGATCTTGTCCTTCTTCTTCGGGAGCTGCGGCGGCGTGAGCTCCGGCGGGCGGATCGCGTCGTCGAGCCACGCGACCTCGACGGTGTCGGGCGCCTTGCCGAACACCAGGTCGACGTTGCGGTCGGTGAAGGCCATCAGCTCGCAGGCGAGCTCGTCCTCGGCGTACGCCTCGCAGCCGCCCCAGCCCTCGAACGTCATCTTGTCGCCGCGCACCGCGGTGAGCGAGACGTAGCGGTCGCGCGGCACGTCGAAGTGGCAGGGCGACTCCGCCTTCGTGCAGTGGCCGAGCGGCTTCACGTCGCCGATCACGCTGGCGACCACGCCGCCCTCGCCCTCACCGCCGACGGAGATCGTCAGCGTCAGTGGCGGCGGCGGCGGCACCGGCTTGAGCGCCTGGTACGCCAGCGCCGCGCCGGTCTCCGCGAGCGCCGATGCGACCAGCGCCGGGACGAGGAGCCATCCCTGACGGTAGCGTCGGACACGGCGCACGCCCGAGTGTGACACGGCGACCGCGGGTCGGAGCATCGGGAGCGTCGTCGCAGGCGCTGGCATCGCGAGGTACCGAGTCGCGGGGCGCGACCGTGGATCGGCGTCCCCACGACGACGTCACCGGGCGCAACCCTCGTTGGACTCCACGATCGCCGATCGGGTTGGCCCTCGCCACACGAGAGTGCTGTTCACGGAAACGTAATGATGTTCAGAGCCTGCGTGCCGCGCGGTTCGGCCATCGCGCCCGCGCTGGCGCCCCGGCCGGCGCCTCCCGACCCTCAGAGCTTGCGATAGACGCCGACGACGATCCCGATGATGTCGACGGAGCGGAAGTCGCTCTTGCGCACGATGATCGGCTGCATGTTGGAGTTCGCCGGCTGGAAGCGGATGCGGTCGCCCTCGGGGTAGTACCGCTTCACCGTCGCCTCGCCCTCGATCATCGCGACGACGATCTCGCCGGGCCGCGCCGCCGGCGTCTTCTTCACGAAGACGTAGTCGCCGTCGAAGATGCCGTCCTCGATCATCGACTCGCCGACGATCCGCAGGCCGAAGACCTCGCGGTGGCCGCCGACCAGCACGCGGTCGATCTTGACGGTGTCGGAGATGTTCTCGACGGCGAGGATCGGCTGGCCGGCGGCGACGCGGCCGATGATCGGGATCTCGCACAGCTCGGCCTCGCCGGTCAGGTCCTCGAACGGGACCGCGTTGCCGATCGGCCGGCGCCGCTCGGCCAGCGAGACGACGTTCGCCATCGACACCGGCCGCATCGCCCGCGACTTCAGGTCCTCGCGGCGGAGGTAGCCCTTCTTCTCGAGCGCCTTGAGGTGGTCGTTGACGCCGTTGGTGGACCGGATGCCGAAGTGCTCGCCGATCTCGCGCAGGGTCGGCGGGAAGCCGCGAGCATTGATGGATTCCGCAATGAAGTCGAGGATCTGCTGCTGGCGGTCGGTGAGCATGTCGGGCATCGGGCATCCCCTCGATCAGGTTCGGGCGGTTCGGGCGGCGTCGGGCGGTTCGGGCGTTCAGGCGGCGGTCCGGCGGCGGCCCTGGCGCTGAACCTGAACGGATAGACCGTACTGAACATGCTTCCACCCGTCAATTTTTTCTGCGTGATTTCGCGCGTCGCGGAGGCCGCCGTGGCAGACGGGATCTCGTGAGGGCCCGGGTCGCCGCTGTCGTCGCCGCCGCGTTCGGGCTGTGCGCCCTCGCGGCCGCGCGGGCCGGGAGCGCCGACGACGACGGGCGCGACCTCGACCGCGTGCGCCGCGAGGCGGCGGCGATGGCGCCGACCGAGCTGGAGCGCCGGCTCGGCGCGCCGGATCGCGCGACGCGGCTGGCCGCGATCGCCGGCGCGAG
>DASZXE010000729.1:0-1917 GCA_035546475.1 Kofleriaceae bacterium | reverse complement strand
CTGACCGGCCTGCCCGACGGCCTGCGCGGCATGCCGGGCGCGGCGGTCGTCCTCCTCGGCGCGGACGGCGCGCCGCTGCGCACGATCGGCGTGGGCGCCACCCGCTGGGCGATGGTGCGCGCCCTCGCCTTCGACGGCGATGCCCTCCTCGTCGGCGGCGCCTTCGCCGGCACGCTGCGGATCGGCGATCGCGTCGTGACCTCCGCCGGCGGCGTCGACGGCTTCTGGGCACGCGTCGATGGCGCGGGCGCGGTCGTGTCGCTCGCGCGCCTCGGCGGCCACGGCTTCGACGCCGTCACCGGTCTCGCGGTGCTCACCGATGGCCGCCTGGCGATCACCGGCACCTTCACCGGCAAGGCCGAGCTGCTCGACACCGTGCTCGACAGCGCCAAGGACGACCAGGTCGGGGGCGACGGCTTCGTCGCCGTCGTCGACGCCGCCGGCGCGCTCGCCTGGGCGCGCACCTGGGGCGGCACGCTCGAGGACACCGCGGCCGGCGTCGTCGCGCTGGCCGGCGGCGAGCTGGCGATCGCGGGCACCGTCACCGGCGAGGTCGAGGTCGCCGGGCGCCGCCTCGTCACCGCCGGCGCCAGCGACGGCCTGGTCGCCATCCTCGGCGTCGACGGCGCGGTCCGCGGCGCGACGCTGGTCGGCGGCGCCGACGTCGACAGCCTCACCGCCCTCGCGGCGGCCCCGGGCGGCGCGCGCGTCCTCGTCGCCGGCCGCTACTCCGGCGCGCTCGCGACCCGCACCGGCGACGTCGCCACGCCCACCGCCGACGCCGCCTTCGTCGCGCTCGTCGATCGCGACGGCGTCGTCGCCGCGGCCCCCATCGTCACCGGCGCGCCGACGGTCGAGCTCCACCTCGCCGCCGACGCGCGCACCTGGCTCGCCGCCGCCACCTCCTCCGCCCCGCTCACCCTCGGCGCCGACCGCCTCCCCGCCGGCACCTTCCTCCTCCGCCGCCCCTGGTGACCGCGCGCGGCCGTCACTCGCCCTCGAGGATCCGGTTGGTCTCGCCGCCCGCCTCGGTGCCGTCGGCGCGGTGGAGCAGGTAGTCGAACAGGTCGCCCTGCTTCACCTCGACCTGCGCGCCCTCCTTCAGCGACGAGACGTCGTCGGGCTGGTTGACGAGGACGCCCGACAGCCGGTCGCCCTTCCAGGCGTGGACCTCGACCCACATCCACTCGACGCCGCCGGAGTCGGTCGCAAACGGCGCCTTCACCAGCAGCCGCTCGAGCTCGGGCACGCCGTGCGCGAAGCGCGGGGCCAGCGCCGCAAGCTCGGCGCGGGCGCGGGCGCGGGCCGCCATCAGCCGCGGATCGTCGGGCGCCGCGCCGACGACGGTGTCGGCCTCCGCGCCGAAGAAGGCGGCGATCGCCGCGTGGATCTGCTCGGCCGGCTCGCCACCTGGCAGGGTCAGCTCGATCTCGGGCGGCCGGTCCTCGGCGTGCTGGTCGCCGAGCGTCCACGTCGCCGCGAAGTGGAGGCGCGCGGAGCCGCCGTGCGCGCGGAGCGCGACGAGGTTCTGCGGCCACGGCGGCGTCGTCAGCCTGGCGACGTCGACGTCGAGCGCGCCGGTCGCCTCGATCGCGCCGCGCTCGATCAGCTCCTGCTCGGCGGCGCGCACCAGCTCCATCATGTCGTCGCCGAAGGAGCGCGGGATGTGCCGCATGTAGAGCTCCGGCAGGCCGAAGCGACCCAGGCCGAAGGTCTCGAGGAAGGCGGTGCCCTCGTCCTCGGAGACACCGTGGATTGCGACCAGCTCGCCGCCGTCGAGCGGAAAGCCGTCGGGCCGCGCGCTGTCGAACTTCGCGCGCGAGAAGACGAACTGGGTCGGCCGATCGACGATCCACCCCCCGGCGCGCGCCGCGCCCACGCGGGCGATAGCGGCCGCGCGGTGGCAGACATCGGCGA
>DASZXE010000728.1:0-7489 GCA_035546475.1 Kofleriaceae bacterium | reverse complement strand
GCCAGCGCCGCCTCGGCGACGAGCGCCGCCTCGGGCGCGGGAGCCGGCGCCGGCGCGGGAGCCGGCTCGCCGGGCGGCGGCGTCGTGAGCCGCCGCATCGATCGCGACGCCGACGCGCGCTCCTCCTCGTCGCCGTCCGCCGGCTCGTCCTCGATGACCGGCAGGCCGCCGGGGCCATCGACCATCCCGCGCCGCTTGCGCACCGCGAGCATCCGCACCAGCACATCGCGGCTCTCGCGCGACACCCGCTGCAGCTCGATCGCCATGCCGGTCGTCGCTCGCGATCGCTCCGGCAGCGGCTCGCGCACCCAGCGCACGAGCCCCTGGCCGATCAGCACCGCGCGGTCGTCCGCCAGCCGGACCTCGAACCGCACCTCCGAGCCGACCGGCTTCGGCGCCGGCGTCGGGATGAACAGGCCACTTCGTCCGACGTTGACCGCGAATCGCTCGACGAACGTGTCGATGTCCGGATACCGGACCTTCACCCGCAGGGCGGTCGTGATCCGCTTGGGCTCGTCGCTCGTCATCCGCCTGCCCCTCGATGTTCCGCCGCCGACGGTGAAAATGCAATCGTCTCCGCACCTTCACGCCCGCGCCCACCGTCGCGCGCCGCCCCGATTTCAGCTCACGGCTGCTGCGCGATCCACGTGCGCACGGCGGTCAACGCGGCAGGCACCTTGCTCGGGTCCTTGCCCGCGCCCTGCGCCAGGTCCGGCTTGCCGCCGCCACGCCCGCCCAGCACCTCGGCCGCCACGCCGACCAGCTTGCCGGCCGGCAGCCGCGCCGTCAGGTCGCGCGTGACCATCGCCACCAGCGCGACCTTGTCACCGGCCACGCCGGCCAGCAGCACGACCCCCGAGCCGAGCTTGTCGCGGAGCTGATCGCCCGTCTCGCGCAGCACCTTCGGGTCATCGACCTCGGTCGCCGCCGCCAGCACCTTCACGCCGCCGACGTCGACGACCTCGCTCATCAGGTCGCGGCCGCCCGCGCCCGACGCCAGCTTCTGCTTCAGCTTGTCGTGCTCCCGCTCGAGCGCCTTGTAGCCGGCCTGCAGCTTCTCGATCCGCTCGGCGACCTCGAGCGGCGCCGACCGCAGCCGCTCGCCCGCGCGGGCGAGCTCGTCCTCGAGCTGCCGCACGTACGCGAGCGCGCCGGCGCCGGTGACCGCCTCGATGCGGCGCACGCCCTGCGCGACGCCGCTCTCGCTCAGGATCTTGAACAGGCCGATGTCGCCGGCGCGCCGCACGTGGGTGCCGCCGCACAGCTCGAGCGACTGGTGGCCGATCCGCACCACGCGCACCTGCGCGCCGTACTTCTCGCCGAACATCGCCATCGCGCCCCGCGCGCGCGCCTGATCGATCGGCAGCACCTCGACGATCGAGTCGGCGTTGCGGCGGATCTCGTCGTTGACGAGGTCCTCGACCTGCCGCTTCTGCGCCGCGGTCATCGGCGCGAAGTGGGCGAAGTCGAAGCGCAGCCGGTCGGGCGCGACCATCGAGCCCTTCTGCGCCACGTGATCGCCGAGCACGTGGCGGAGCGCGTGGTGCAGCAGGTGGGTCGCCGAGTGGTTCGCGCGGATGGCGTCGCGCCGCGGATCGTCGACGGCCGCCGCCACCTCGTCGCCGACGTGGATCGTGCCGGCCAGCACGACGCCGCGGTGGAAGACGACGTCGCCGGTCGGCTTCTGGGTGTCGTCGATGCGGACCTCGGCGCCGGCCGCGGTCGTCAGCGTGCCGGTGTCGCCGAGCTGCCCGCCGCTCTCGCCGTAGAACGGCGTCTGGTCGAGGACGATCGCGACGTGCGAGCCGGTGAGCGCGCGCTCGCCCGGCCCGCCGTCGACGAGCATCGCCAGCACCTTGCCGCTGCCCGACGTGCCGCGCCGGTCGATCTCGTGGCCGTAGCCGAGGAACCTCGTCGCCGGCACCGTGCCGGCCATCGCCTTGTACTGCGCGTCGAGCGCCTGCTCGCCCGAGCCGGCGAACGACGACCGCTCGCGCGCCGTCTCGAGCTCCCGCTCGAAGCCGGCCTGGTCGACGGTGAAGCCCTGGTCGCCGGCGATGATCTCGGTCAGGTCGGCCGGGAAGCCGTAGGTGTCCGACAGGGTGAACACCACCCGGCCCGGCACCTGCTGCTCGCCGCGCGCCCTCATGCCGGTGAACTCGTCGTCGAGCAGCGCGAGGCCGCGATCGAGCGTCGCGCGGAACCGCTTCTCCTCCTCGAGCGTGACGTTCTCGATCGTCGTCGCCCGCGCCGCCAGCTCGGGATAGACGTCCTTCATCTCGTCGACGACCTTCGCGCACACGCGGTACATGAACGGCTCGTCGATGCCGAGCAGCTTGCCGTGGCGCACCGCCCGCCGGAAGATCCGGCGCAGCACGTACTCGCGGCCCGCCTTGTCGGGGAAGACGCCGTCGGCGATCAGGAAGGCGGAGGCGCGCGCGTGGTCGGCGATCACCCGCAGGGAGGTGTCGCGCTCGGGCGACGCGCCGTAGGTCGTCCGCGCCAGCGCCGCCGCCTCGGCGAGGATGCCGGTGAACAGGTCGGTGTCGTAGTTCGACGCCACGCCCTGCAGCACCGAGCTCATCCGCTCGAGGCCGGCGCCGGTGTCGATCGACGGCGCCGGCAGCGGGGCGAGCGGCCCGCCGGCGACCGTCCGCTCGAACTGCATGAAGACCAGGTTCCAGATCTCGAGCCAGCCGTTCCAGCTCGCCGGCGCGGTGGTCGGCCACGCCGCCGGCGCGCCGTCCATGAAGTAGTGGATCTCCGAGCACGGCCCCATCGGCCCGGTGTCGCCGGCCGCCCAGAAGTTGTCCTTCTTGCCGAGGCCGATGATGCGCTCCTCGGGGAAGCCGGTGACCCGCCGCCAGATCGCGCGCGCCTCGTCGTCGGCGGCGAGCCCGTCCTCGCCGCCGAACACGGTGACGACCAGCCGCTGCTGATCGATGCCGTACACGCCGGTCAGGAGCTCCCACGCCCACGCGATGGCGTCCTCCTTGAAGTAGTCGCCGAACGAGAAGTTCCCCAGCATCTCGAAGAAGGTGTGGTGGCGCGGCGTCTTGCCGACCTCGTCGAGGTCGTTGTGCTTGCCGCCGGCGCGCAGGCACTTCTGCGACGTGGTCGCCCGCCTGTACGGCCGCACCTCGGCGCCGGTGAACACCTGCTTGAACTGCACCATGCCGGCCGACGTGAACATCAGCGACGGATCGTTGGCGGGGACCAGCGCGTCCGACGCCACGCGCTCGTGCCCGCGCGACGCGAAGAAGTCGAGGAAGGTGGACCGGACCTTGGCGGCCTTCATGATCGCGGGAAGCTACCACGCTCCCGCGCTGCCGGAGCCCGCGCGGTCAGCGACGGCGTCGACGGCGGACGAGCCCGCCGGCGACCAGGCCGGCGAGCAGGATCGATCCGCCCGGCGCGTGCCGCGACGTCGAGCAGCAGCCGCCGTCGTCGCCGTCGTCGTCGTCCTTGCACGCGGCCGCGTTGCCCGAGCCGCACGGCAGGTCGGTCACGCCCTGCGCCGTGATCCAGTCGAGGTAGGCGTCGACGCGCGTGTCGACGCCGCCGTTCAGGCAGTTCGGCATGCCGTCGAAGCTGCGCGAGACGATGCCGACCGTGCGCGTGCCGTCGAGCTCGACGAGCGCGGGCCCGCCCGAGTCGCCGTTGCAGTTCTGCGGCTGGCCGTTGCCGCCCGCCACCTGCAGCTCGAAGTCGCCGAGCGACACCAGCTTGGTCGCCGCGTCGTGCATCACGCCGACGTCGCCGGTCTCGTTGCTGGTCCGCCCGTAGCCGACGATCGTCAGGTCGGCGTCGGCCACCAGGCTCGGCTTGTCGGTCGGCCGCGGCAGCTTGACCGGCGCGACGTCGGTCACCGGCTGCGCGAGGAAGACCA
Source organism: Kofleriaceae bacterium (assembly GCA_035546475.1). GTDB lineage: Bacteria > Myxococcota_A > Polyangia > Haliangiales > Haliangiaceae > UBA2376. The sequence continues at coordinate 3,600 of DASZXE010000728.1, read as the reverse complement.
GGCCGATGTCGTACCAGTGGCCGAGCCCCGGCGGGATGTCGGCCTGCAGGTCGAACTGCTCGTGGCGCACCTTGTGATCGACGGTGATCATCGGCGGCGGCGCGGTCACCGTGTCATGCGCGAACGTGAAGCCGACCAGCTCGTCGCCGCCGAGCTGCGGATCGACGCAGTGGGCGGCGGTCAGCACCACCGTCGGCGAGATCAGCGTGCCGGTGCAGCCGAGCTGCGGCCCCTCGCCGAGGTCGTAGAGCAGGCCGCCGACGCCCGGGTACATGCCGTCGGGCGTCACCTGGCCGCCGATCACCTCGTCGGCGCGCGCGCCGACATCGGGGTACGGCTCGGTGCACGCGCCAAGCCCGAGGCCCCCGAGGCCGACGAGGCCGCCGACGCCGAGGACGCCGCCGACGCAGCCGAGGACGACTCCCGTGGCCCGCATGGTCAGAACAGGTAGACGCCGGTGACGGCGCCCCCGAAGTAGAGGTCGGTGGCGCCGCTCACGTCGATCGTGCTCGAGTCGCCGTCGCGGTTGTTGCTCAGCATGCCGTTGCCCTTGAAGCTGAACGAGATGCGGGTCAGGCCGACGGCCGCGCGCACCAGGAGCTTCGGGCCGAGCTGGTAGTCGAAGCGTCCGCCGAGGTCGAAGCCGGTCACCTTCGCGCCGCCGTACTCGTTGGGGAGCTGCATCGCGCCGGTGTCGGTGACGAACAGGAAGCGAGCGTCGGCGCCGATCGCCATCTTGGGGCCGAGCACGTCGCGGATGCCGAGGCCGGGGTCGACGTACGAGTAGCTGACGTTCGGGATGTCGACGGCGTCGGGCATCGCCGCGTTCGCGTGGTCGATGACGAACTTGCGCTTGTTGTAGCGGATCGAGCCGGTGAGCGTGAGCTTCTTGCCGATCAGGTGGCGGTAGACCACGCCGATGCCGAGGTGCTGCTCGGTGGTGCCGAGCTTGTAGACCATGCCCGACTGCTCGATCTGCGAGTCGATCTTGATGACGCGGTCGAGCACGAAGGTGAGCCCGAGGTCGCGCGTGATCGCATGGTTCTTGCGGTTGAACGCCAGCGGGTACAGGTCGCCGGCGATCATGACGCCCGCCACCGGGTTGCTCTTGTAGCCGAGCGGCTGGTTCATCGTCAGGTCGGTCGAGAACGACAGCCGGCGCGCGGTGAACGACAGGCCGGCCGACAGGTCGAACGGGCGCGTGCGCGGGTCGACCACCGCGCTGACATCGGCGTCGGCGTCGGCGTCGGCATCGGCGTGGCCGTGGCCGTGGTGATGGCCGAGCTCGACATCGTCGTCGTCGTCCGACGAGGAGGAGCCGCCGCCATCGTCGTCGCGGTCGGCGACCCGGTCGCCGCCGCCGTCGTCGTCGCCGCCGTGCTCGATCTCGATGTCGTCCTGATCGTCGTCGTGGTGGTGCTTCTTGTCGCGGGCGGCCTTCTCGCGCTCCGCCTTCTCGCGCGCGGCCTTCGCCTTGCGCTCCTTGGCGGTCATCCGGTCGTCGTCGCCGGCGTCGTCGCTGTCGGCGGCGTCGCCGCCGTCGTCGTCGTCGTGGTGCTTGGCGTGGGGCTTGTGGGTGTCGTCGTCGCCGCCGTCGGCGTCGTCGTCGCCGCCGTCGTCGCCCGCCGACTCCAGCTCGTCGACCGCCGCCAGCAGCTCGTCGGTGAGCGTCTGCTTGCCGTCGGCCGACAGCTTCGGCGCGCGCTCCACCAGCTCGGTCGTGTTGACCTTCTTGCCGGTGGTGCCGTCGCGCAGGTCGAGCGTGATGTAGTAGCGCGAGCCGCGCTTCTCGACGGAGCCGCTGATGACGCCGTCGATCGACAGCTTCTTCGCGACCTTCTTGACGTTCTTGTCGTTGACCTTCGTCGCCGACAGGTCCTCGGCCGCCTCGGTCCACTTCTTCAGCGGCACGACCGACTGCGTCTTCTTCAGGAACTTCTCCAGCTCGTCCTGGAAGTCCTCGGCCCGGTCGCCCTCGAGCTCGAGGACGACGAGGCGGTGGCGCGCCTCGGCCAGGCCCGGGCGCGCGACGATCCAGGCCGCGAGCAGGAGCGCCGCCAGCCACGCGGGGCGCGCGAGGCTGTTGCCCACCGCCCGGCGTGCCGGGCCGCTACTTGGTGAAGCGGTCGATCTCGAAGTCGTCACTGCTGCCTCCTGCGGCCGCGGTGGAGTTGCCACCGGCGGCGCCTTGCCACGGGGTACCACCGCCCGACACGCCCCGGAACAGCAGGGCGAAGTCGGACGGGCTCGACGAGTGCTTGACCGCCTCCTCGTACGTCACCAGCTTCTGCTTGACCAGGTTCGCGAGCGACTGGTCGAAGCTGATCATCCCGTACGGATGGAGGCCCTGCGCGATCGCGTCCTTGATCTCGCGCGTGCGGTGCGGGTCCTCGATCATCTCGCGGACCCGCTCGGTGTTGACCATGATCTCGAGGGCCGGGACCATCCCCTTGCCGTCGGCGCGCGGCAGCAGCCGCTGCGAGATCACGCCGCGCAGCACGCTCGCCAGGCTGAGCCGGGCCTGCTGCTGCTGGTGGGTGGGGAACATCGAGATGATGCGGTTGACCGTCTCCGTCGCGTCGGCGGTGTGCAGCGTCGACAGCACGAGGTGACCGGTCTCGGCGGCGGTCATCGCGATGCTCGCGGTCTCGGTGTCGCGCATCTCCCCGACCAGGATCACGTCGGGATCCTGCCGCAGCGCGGCCCGCAGCGCCCGCGAGAACGACTGGGTGTCGAAGCCGATCTCGCGCTGGTTGATGACCGACCGCTTGTCGCGGAAGGTGTACTCGATCGGATCCTCGACGGTGACGATGTGGAAGGCGTTCTGGGTGTTGATGTAGTCGACCATCGCCGCGAGGGTGGTCGACTTGCCGGAGCCGGTGACGCCGGTGACGAGGATGACGCCGCGCGAGTGGCCGGTGAGGTCGAGGACGGTGCGCGGCAGGTTGAGGCGGTCGAACGGCGGCACCTCCGGCGGGATGAGCCGCAGGACCATGCCGATCGAGCCGCGCTGCTGGAAGAGGTTGACGCGGTAGCGGACACCGTCGGGCGTGCCGTAGGCGAGGTCGAGGTCGAGCAGGTCCTCGAAGGCGGCCCGCTGCTTGTCGCTCATCATGTGGACGGCGAAGCCGGCGATCGCCTCGCGCGTGAGCGCCGGCACGTCGCGCACGGTCCGCAGCTCGCCCTTGATCCGGAAGATCGGCGGCAGGCCGGCCTTCAGGTGGACGTCCGACGCGCCGAGCTGGCGGGCGGCGTTGAGCACGCGGTCGAGGATCTGGCTCATGCGCGGCCGCGAGCGTAACACGCAGGTCGTCGAGCCCGGCGGTCGTTCGACCGGTGGTGGTAGGCTGAGCTGCACCCGATGCGCTGCCCGTCGTGCAACGCCGTCAACGCCCCCGCCTCGAAGTTCTGCGGCGGGTGCGGGACGCGGCTCGCGCCGGGCCCGCCGACGGTGCCACCGGCGGCGTCGACGGTGCCGCCGGTCGCGCCGGTCGCGCCGGTCGCCGGCAAGCGCGACGCATCGCCGTCGGCGGCGACGTCGGTGATGTCGTCGGTGCCGCCGCGCGCGCGACGGCCGCCGAAGGCGACCGCGCCGGAGGC
>DASZXE010000727.1:0-5631 GCA_035546475.1 Kofleriaceae bacterium | reverse complement strand
CGGGCCGTCGACGTCGATCGGCGGCCGCGGCTCCGCGTACACGCCCGCCACGCCGATCGCCGCGGGCCGCCAGGGCCCCGTCACCAGCGCGGGCAGGCGCGGCCTCGCCACGACCGCCTCGCGCGCGCCCGCCGCGCCGTCCGCGAGATCGGCGAACCAGCCCGCCACCGCCGCGTCGTGCGCCGCCGTCACCGCGAACGCCTTCGCGGCCAGCGCCAGCCGGGTCGCCGCCGACAGCCCGCCGGTCCGCTCCAGCTCGCCGGCGACCGCGTCGTAGTCGTCCGGATCGACCACCACCGCCACCCGCGCGCAGTTGCGAGCCGCCGCGCGCAGCAGCGTCACCCCGCCGCCGTCGATCGCCTCGTCGGCGAGCGCGAGCGTGGCGTCGGGCCGCCCGGCCGCGATCGCGAACGGCCCCGGGTTGCAGACGACCAGATCGATCGGCTCGAGCGCCGCCGCCGCCAGCGCGTCCCGCTCGTCGGCTTGCGCCGCGATCGGCCCGTGCATCTCCGGGTACAGGGTCTTCACTCGACCGCCCAGCAGCGGCCGCACGTACGCCGACAGGAGCTCGACCTCGACCCCCTCCGCGTACAGCGTCCCGTACGTCGCGTCGGTGGCGCCCATCGTCACCCCGAGGCGGTCGAGCCGGCGCGCGAGCTCGACGATGCCGCGCTTGTCGGCGACCGCCAGCAGCGCCAGCCGGATCGCGACCTGCCCCGGCGCGGCGGTCACAGCCCCGACGGCACCGAGCGCGCGAAGCCGGCGTCGAGCCAGCCGTACGACGCCGTCAGCGACGCGCCGAGGAACAGCTCGCCGCTGTCGACCTTGGCGTCGGCGCCCAGCCGGAGGCGCGACGCCCGGTTCAAGGTCGCGCTCCAGCCGACGGTGCCCGCGATCGCCATGCCGACGTCGGTCTGGTCGAGATCGTCGTCGGACAGGGTCAGCTCGGCGCCGACGTCGAGGCCGCCGAGCAGCTCGCCGTGATCGCCGTGGACGAACCGCCGCAGCCCGCCGCCGAGCGAAACGCGCCACGGCGCCGGCGTGCCGTCGGGCGCGAGGATCCGGTAGCGCGCGTCGAGGTGCCCCTGCACGTCGCTCATCAGGTTCAGGTTGCGCGCGGCGCGCCCGTGGACGAGCACCATCTCGATGCGCCCCTCCGGGATCGCCGGATCGTCCTCGCGCAGGAGGTAGCCCTCGCCGAACAGGAGCTGGACGTCGAAGCCGTCGGCGCGGTCGTCGAAGCTCGGGTCGCGCAGGACCTCGAGCAGCTCGTAGGTCGTCGACGACAGCGGCTCGCCGAGCAGGATGCCGGCCTCGCGCAGGATCGACACCGTGCTCGCGAGCTGGCGGAAGCCGGTGCGGTCGCGCCGCTCCGCCCACCAGGCCGCCTGCAGCTTGCGCGCGACCGCGTCGTCGATCGGCCGGCCGAGCGAGCGCTCGCGCTTGAGGATCACCTCGAGCTGGCGCAGGCGCAGGCGGGTGCCGACGTCGAGCACGCGGCCGTAGCCGCCGCCGAGCCCGACCTGCAGGTCGGTCGCGAAGCGCGCGTCGCGGTACGGCGTGCCCATCGCCTTCTCGGTGCCGATGTACTGCAGCTCCGTCGAGAACGCGGCGACGCCGGTGCCGTACAGCCGCGGGCCGCCGTAGAAGCGGATGTCGGCGGTGGCGTCGGCGTCGAACAGCACCTCGCGCGACCGGTCCTCGCCGTCGGGATCGACGTCGGACGCGATCAGCCGCGCGCCGCCGTCGAAGCCCCACGCGCGCGCCTCGCGCTCGAGCCGCCGCCGGTAGCGCCCGCTGCCGTCGAGGTCGAAGGCGAGGCGGTCGCGCACCGTGTCGTACGACAGGCTGGCGACGCCCGCCGACAGCGTCACCTGCTCGGTCGCCGCCAGCACGTCGTCGGCGAAGGTCGGCAGGTCGGTCGGCAGCGCGCCGGGCGTCGTCCCCAGCAGCGCGTCGCCGAGCCCGCTGACCGGCTCGTCGGTGCCGTGGTCCGCGTCGCCGCCGCCGGCGGGAGGCGTCGTCACGGCCGTCGTCACCGGCGGCGTCGTGGTCGTCACCGGCGGCGTCGTGGTCGTCACCGGCGGCGTCGTGGTCGTCGTCACCGGCGGCGTCGTGGTCGTCGTCACCGGCGGCGTCGTCGGGCCGGGCGGCTTGCCCGGCTTCGCGCCGAGCTTCGCCAGCGACTTCCGCGCCAGGTCGCGCTGCTCGCGGTCGCGCGACGCATCGGCGGCGATCGCCTCCAGCACCGGGATCGCGTCGGGGTCGCCGAGCGTGCCGAGCCCCTCGATCGCGACCTCGCCGATGATGTCGAACGTCTCGTTCTGGGCGAGCGTGATCATCACCGGCACCGCGCGCCGGTCGTGCGAGGCGACCAGCTTGCGGGCGGCGTCGCGCCGCTCTTCCTTCCAGGTCGCCCGATCGACCCCCGCCGGCTGCTTCTCGATCAGCGAGATCCAGCTCGTCACGTCGTCGGCGCGCGCCGGCGCCGGTGCCACGAGGACGACGAGCGCCGCGCCCACCACTCCGTACAGCCCGCCGCGCATCAGGTGTCTCCGAACTGGAAGCAGGCCGGCCGCGACGAGCGCACCGGGACGAGCTGGTCGCACGTCGAGGTCACGATGCACTGGATGACGCCGTCGCGGCGCTCCGGGTACATCGCGTCGAGCTCGTCCATGCAGCGGCCCCAGTCGAGGTCGTCGGGCTGATCGCCGTCGAGCGGGTAGATGCCGCACTCGACGAGGCGCCAGCACGCGGCTTCCTCGGTCGGCTCGGAGTCGGGGCAGCCGGCGAGCACGCCGCCGGAGGCGCACGAGCCGCGCGCGCCGTCGTGGTCGAGGTTGTCGTCGCAGGCGGCGAGGCCGGACAGGGCCACCAGCGCGCCGTAGAGGAGGCTTCGCATCGCGGCGGATAGTACCCGAAGCCGCGTCGCGCGGCCCGCCGGCGCCGTCAGCGCTTGCGCGTCAGCGCGGTCACCGGCACGTCCGGGATGCTGCGGGCGACCAGCTCGGCGACGTCGAGCACCGCGATCGCGTCGTCCGCGTTCCGCTGCTTCACGCCGTCGGTGATCATGATGTTGCAGAACGGGCAGGCGACCGCGACCGCGCTCGCCTCGGTCGCCAGGATCTCGTCGGTGCGGTTGACGTTGACCCGCTGGCCCTCGTGCTCCTCCATGAACATCCGGCCGCCGCCGGCGCCGCAGCAGAAGCCGTGGCGCTTCGAGCGAGTCAGCTCGATGAGCCCACCGGTCGGGCCGAGCGCCTCGAGCACGTCGCGGGGCGCGTCGAACTCCTTGTTCCAGCGGCCGAGGTAGCAACTGTCGTGGTAGGTCAGCGAGCCGACCGACCCCTTGCCGACCTCGAGCTTGCCGTCGGAGATCAGGTGGGCGAGGAGCTGCGTGTGGTGGACGACCTCGAAGTCGCCGCCGAACTGCGGATAGTCCTGCCGCAGGGTGTGCAGGCAGTGCGGGCAGCTCGTCACCACCTTCTTCACCTTCGCCGCTTTCAACGTCTCGACGTTCTGCTCGGCGAGCATCTGGAACAGCAGCTCGTTGCCGGCCCGCCGCGCCGGGTCGCCGGTGCAGCCCTCCTGGTGGCCGAGCACCGCGAAGTCGACGCCGGCCGCCCGCAGCACCTTCACCATCGCGCGGGTCTGCTTGACGATGCGGGCGTCGAACGCGCCGGCGCAGCCGACCCACAGGAGATACTCGGGATCCGGGTGCTCCTCGATCGTCGGCACGTCGAGGTCCTCGGCCCAGTCCATCCGCTTGTCGGCGGCGATGCCCCACGGGTTCGACTGCCGCTCGACGTTCTTGAACATGCGGGCGAGCTCGCCCGGCACCTTCTCCTGCTCGAGGACCAGGTTCTGCCGCATCTGGATGATCTTCATCGGGTGCTCGATGAAGACCGGGCAGACCTCCTGGCAGGCGCCGCAGGTGGTGCACGCCCACAGCGTGTCCTCGGCGATGCGGCCGCCGGTCATCTTCGGCATCGCGTCGGAGCGCGCCTTCGCCGACGCGAGCTCGGCGCGCGCGACGAGCAGATCGGGCAGCTCGTGGCCCGGCTGATCCTGGCCGCTGCGCGCCGCGAACTCGGCGAGGTCGGCGACCTGCCGCTCGCGCGCCGCGACGTCGTCGGCGATCGCGACCCGGTCGAGCATCTCGTAGCGGATGTCGTGCACGAGCTGCATCGGCGACAGGTTCTTGCCGGTGTTGTAGGCGGGGCAGTAGTTCGTGCAGCGCGCGCACTCGGTGCACGCATAGGTGTCGAGCAGGCTCTTCCACGAGAACTGCTGGTAGTCGCCGACGCCCCACTGCCGCTCGTCCTCGAGGTTCGCCTTCGGCAGGTCCATCGTGCGCCGCGACAGGTTGCGCGCGAAGATGTTGGGCAGCGCGCCGAGCAGGTGGATGTGCTTCGAGTACGGCAGGTAGTTGAGGAAGGTGAACAGGATGACGACGTGCAGCCAGTAGCTGACCTGGTGGCCGCGCGCGGCGACGTCCGGCGACAGCGGCGCCAGCCAGCGCGCGATCGCGTGCGAGACCGGCAGGCCGGTCGGCGTCGGCAGGCCCGCGCTCAGCTCGCCCGCGAGGTCGTAGGCGTGGAAGAGGAAGTGCGTGATCATCAGGCAGCCGATCGCGCCGAGGATGAGCCCGGCGTCGAGGTTCCACGGGATGAGCGACGGGCGGACGACGGTGCGGCGGATGACCGCCCAGGTGACCATCGCGAGGACGATCAGGTTGAAGACGTCGATGACCGTCGTCAGCGGCGCGTAGACGACCGCCGGCATCCAGCGGACCATCGCCAGCGGCGGGGCGAGGCGCGAGACGATGAGGTCGGCGGTGCCGATCGTGATGAAGAGGAAGCCCCAGAAGATGAACAGGTGGTGCTTGCTGGTGCGGTGCTGCGGGCCCTCCTCGGCGACCTTCTTCTGGCCGAAGAAGTAGATGGCGACCGAGGCGAGGCGGGCGGGGAGCTGATCGGTGCGCGGCCGCGGGTCGGCCACGCCGGTCGCGACCGCGCGGCCGAACAGCCAGACCGTGCGGGCGAAGAACGTGACGGCGGCGGCCAGCAGGATGACGAAGACGAGCGTGGTCATCGCGGGTTCGGATGTATCACGACTGCCGAGGGGGCGGGCCTGAGGCGCCCTCGCGGCGCCGCGCGCCGGCAGTCAGGGCGGCGCGAGGAGATCGCCGGGCGGCCCGGGCGCGATCGCGACGGTGCGGCCGTGGACGGCGAGGCGGCCGGCGGCGAGCGCCTGCACGACGGCGGGGAGCAGGCGGTGCTCCTCGGCCTGGATGCGCGCGTGCAGCGAGCGGGCGTCGTCGCCGGCGAGGACGGGCACCGCGCGCTGCGCGATGATCGGCCCGGTGTCGACGCCGGCGTCGACGAAGTGGACGGTGACGCCGGTGACCTTGACGCCGTGAGCGAGCGCCTGCGCCGGCGCGTCGGTGCCGGGGAAGGCGGGGCAGAGGGCCGGGTGGGTATTGACGACGCGGCCGGGGAACGCGTCGAGGAAGGCCGGCGTGAGGATGCGCATGAAGCCGGCCAGGACGACGGCCTCGACGGCGTGGGCGGCGAGCGCGGCGACGAGCGCGCGATCGAAGTCGGCGCGGTCGGCGAACGCCCGGTGATC
>DASZXE010000726.1:0-4224 GCA_035546475.1 Kofleriaceae bacterium | reverse complement strand
CCGACGACGACGGCGACGGCGTCGGCGACGCCGCCGACCTCTGCCCGCTCGTCGCCGATCCGGGCCAGGCGAACACCGACGGCGACGCGCTCGGCGACGCCTGCGACAGCGACGACGACGGCGACAACCGCGCCGACGTCGGCGACAACTGCCCGCTGCAGGCCAACGCCGACCAGGCCGACGAGGATCACGACGGCGTCGGCGATGTCTGCGACGCCGACCGCGACGGCGACGGCGTGCTCGACTCCGTCGACGACTGCCCGGACGCCGCCGACCCGCTGCAGGTCGACCTCGACGGCGACGGCATCGGCAACGCGTGCGACGGCGACTCCGACGCCGACGGCGACGGCGTGCAGGACGGCGCCGACGACTGCCCGCTCCTCGCCAACCCGGATCAGGCCAACCACGACGGCGACGCCCACGGCGACGCCTGCGACGACGACGACGACGGCGACGGCGTCTACGACGAGCTCGACGACTGCCCGACCGCGGCCGACCCCGGCCAGGACGACCTCGACGGCGATCACGTCGGCGATGCGTGCGACGACGACGACGACGGCGACGGCATCGCGGATGTCGACGACGACTGCCCGCGGCTCGCGTCCGACGACCAGACCGACACCGACGGCGACGGCGCCGGCGACCTGTGCGACGACGACGATGACGACGACGGCATCGCCGACACCGACGACAACTGCCCGCGGGTCGCCAACGCCGACCAGGCCGACCTCGAGGGCGACGGCATCGGCGATGCCTGCGACATCGGCGACGACGACGGCGACGGCATCAGCGACGCCGACGAGCACGCGCTCGGGACCGACCCGCGCGATCCGCACGACTTCCCGCGCGCGACCGGCGGCGGCTGCGACGCGGGCGGCGAACGCGGCGGCGACGGCGGCGGCGGCGCGTGGCTCGTGCCGCTCTTCCTCGGCCTGTGGCTCGAGCGGCGGCGCGCGCGGCGGGCGGCGATCGCGGTGCTCGCGCTGGCCGTGATCGCGGGCGCGGGGCCGCGGCTCGCCCGCGCCGACGGCTTCGACGCCGAGGCGCTGCGCCCCGGCGTGGTCGGCCGGGACGGCGTCGACGTCGAGGGCTCCGGCACGCTGGCGCCGTTCGACAGCCAGCTCGGCGTCCTGTTCGGCGTCGAGGCCAACCCGATCGAGCTGTCGAACGGCGACGGCATGCGCATCGCCGGCGTGATCGACGAGCTGTCGTCGTTGCACCTGCGCGGCACGCTCGGCCTGCCGGCGCACCTCGAGGCCGGCGTCGAGCTGCCGATCCTGATGGCGCGCGGCACCGATCCGATGCACGGCGTCTCCGGCAACGGCGTCGGCGACCTGGTGCTGTCGGTGAAGTGGTCGCCGCGCTCGCGCGACCACGCCGCGTTCGGCGTGGCGCTGTGGCCGGAGCTGGTCATCCCGACCGGCGACGAGCAGGCGCTGCGCGGCGACGGCGGGCTCGGCGGCGGCCTGCGCCTCGCGATCGATCGGCGGTTCGGCTCGGTCGTCGTGGTCGGCACCGCCGGCGGGCGCTTCCGCGACGGCACCCGCTCGTACGACTTCGCGGCCGTCGGCCAGCAGCTCACCTACGGCGCGCTGGTCGGCTGGTCGCCGGCGCCGCGCTGGCGGCTCGCCGTCGAGGGCGAGGGCGCGCTCGGCCTCGGCGACGGCGCCGGCACTGATCACGCCGAGGCGCTCGCGTCGGCCGGCCTCGACCTCGGCCGGGTGAGCGTGCTGGTCGGCGGCGGCGCCGGCCTGAACGACGCGATCGGCTCGCCCGACTGGCGCGCGTTCGCCGCGTTCGCCTACCGCTACAAGCGGCCGCACGACCTCGACCTCGACGACGACGGCATCCTGAACGCCGCCGACGCCTGCCCGACCCGGCCGGAGGATCTCGACGGCTTCCAGGACACCGACGGCTGCCCCGACGACGACAACGATGGCGACGGCGTGGCCGACGCCGCCGATCGCTGCCCGCTGGTCGCCGAGGACCGCGACGGCTTCGAGGACGCCGACGGCTGTCCCGACGACGACAACGACGGCGACGGCATCGCCGACGCGCAGGACGCGTGCGTCGATCGGCCCGAGGACAAGGACGGCTTCCAGGACGACGACGGCTGCCCCGACGACGACAACGACGGCGACGGCATCGCCGACGCGTTCGATCACTGCCCGCTCGCCGCCGAGACGCCCAACCAGTTCGAGGACGACGACGGCTGCCCCGACCAGCGCCCGACCTACGTCTTCAAGGCCGGCGAGAGCCTCGTCTTCACCGACATCATGTTCCCGACCGACAAGTGGGACATCCTCCCGCAGAGCTTCCCGGTCCTCGACGAGATCGTGAAGTCGCTGCAGGCGCAGCCGTGGGTGCAGGTGCGGATCGAGGGCCACACCGACGACGTCGGCAAGGACGCCAAGAACCTGGTGCTGTCGCAGCAGCGCGCGCTCGCGGTCGTCAACTACCTGGTCGGCGCCGGCATCGACGCGCGCCGCCTGTCGCACGCCGGTTACGGCGAGACGCGGCCGGTCGCGCCGAACACCGACGAGGCCAACCGCGCGAAGAACCGGCGCGTCGAGCTGGTGACGCTCGACGCCGCCTTCCCGGTGCCCGGCCAGGCGACGCCCGCGGCGGCGCCGGTCGGCCCGACGCCCCCCACCACCCCGACGCCCACGGTCAAGCCATGAGCACGAGCGCCCGCACCATCGCCGAGACCCGGTTCTGCTGCCCCACCTGCCGCGCGGTCTTCCGCACCGGCATGACCCGCTGTCCGCTCGACGGCACCCGGCTGCAGGAGACCGCCGACGATCCGCTGGTCGACACCGTCATCGCCGATCGCTACCTGATCGAGGACCTGATCGGCGAGGGGGCGATGGGCCGCGTCTACCGCGTGCGCCACAAGCGGGTGACGCGCGAGTTCGCGCTGAAGGTGCTGTTCGGCGATCACGCGAGCGATCCGACGATGCGCAAGCGGTTCGCGCGCGAGGCCGAGGCCGCCAGCCGGCTCGATCACCCGAACGTGATCTCGGTGATCGACTTCGGCGCGACGACCGAGGGGCTGCTCTACCTGGTGATGGACTACGTGCAGGGGCGCGAGCTCGCCGACCTCATCGACGACGAGGGGCCGATGGAGGCGGGGCGGGCGGCGCGCCTCCTGCGGCAGATGGCGAGCGGCCTCGCGCACGCGCACGCGCACGGGCTGGTGCACCGCGACTTCAAGTCGTCGAACGTGCTGGTGTCGGGGAAGCCGGGCGAGGAGGTCGCGCACATCGTCGACTTCGGGATGGCGGTGCTCGCCGAGCCCGACGAGCGGGTCGGCGTGCGGCTCACGACCGACGGCACGATGGTGGGGACGCTCGCGTACATGGCGCCCGAGCAGGCAACCGGCGCCCCGGTCGACGGGCGCACCGACCTGTTCAGCCTCGGCGTCGTCGCCTACGAGATGCTGGCCGGCACGCTGCCGTTCGAGGGGCCGCCGCTGGCGATGGCGCGGCAGAACCTGGCCGTCGAGCCGCCGCCGATCCACGAGCGGGTGCCGGGGCTGGCGGTGAGCGCGGCGCTCGAGCGGATCAGCAACCGGTTGATGGCGAAGCTGCCGGAGAAGCGGTTCCAGACCGGCGACGAGGTGGTGGCGGCGATCGATGCGGGGATGGCGGAGGAGCGCGCGCAGGAGCTGCCGGCGCCGCTGCCCGCGGGCGCGATCGCCCTCGTCGAGGACGAGGAGGACGTTCCCGCGTTGGCGCCCGCGGCCGCTCCTGGCTTCGCGGCGGGTTCGGCTGCGGGTTCGGCGCCGGGCTCGCCTTCGGGTTGGGCGCTGGGTTCGGGGCCGGGTTCGGGTCCGGGTTCGGGTCCGGGTTCCGATCCCCGCTCGGTCATCGTCTCGGCCTCGGTGTCGATCCCCGAGCCGGTCCCGGTCTCCGCGGCGGTGTCGGTACCCGACGCCGTCGCGGTCGCGGTGTCGGGTCCGGTGGCGGGCGCCGTCCCGGGTGCGGTGCCCGAGGCCAGCTCCGGACCGGTGCCCGACGCGACGAGCGGTCCGGTGCGCGCGTCCGAGGCGCGCCGCGTCGGCCCGCGCCGCCGGCTGACCACGGTGCCGCTGGCGGTCCATGGCCGCGCGCTGTGGATGTCGATCACCGCGGCGCTCGTCCTCGGCTTCACGATCACGGTCGTGATCGCGAGGACGCGCCACCGCCACCCGGCGGCGCCCATCGAGGCCGCGCCGGTGCCGAC
>DASZXE010000725.1:0-4874 GCA_035546475.1 Kofleriaceae bacterium | reverse complement strand
ACCGCCGCCGCCGCGCCCGACACCGCCGCGAGCACCGCCGCTCGTGCCGCCGAGACCGAGACCGCCGCCGCCGCGCCCGACACCGCCGCGAGCGCCGCCGCTCGTGCCGCTGCGGCCGCCGCCGCGCCGGGCCCCCTCATGCGGCTCACGATCAACGGTGACCCGCGCGACGTCCCGGCCGGCCTGACGATCGCCGGCCTCATCGAGCACCTCGGCCTGGCCGGCAAGCGCGTCGCCGTCGAGCGCAACCGCCAGATCGCGCCGCGCGCGTCCCACGCCACGACGCTGCTGGCCGACGGCGACCGCCTCGAGCTCGTCACCTTCGTCGGCGGCGGCTGAGCGCCCGGCGAGCCAACCTCGGGACTGCTGGCGGACCGCGACGGCGGGTCGCTGGTCGGAGGGCGCGGCGTGCGATACACCGCGGCCATGACCTCGCACGCGGACGACTCCTGGACCCTCGGCGCGCGCCGCTTCACGTCGCGCATCATCGTCGGCACCGGCAAGTATGCGTCGCTCGACGAGACGCGCGCCGCGATCGCCGCGTCGGGCGCCGAGATGGTGACCGTCGCCCTGCGCCGGGTCGACCTGTCGTCGGGCGCGCCGACCGTCCTCGACGCGATCGACCGCTCGCGGCTGCTGCTCCTGCCGAACACCGCCGGCTGCTACACCGCCGACGAGGCGATCCGCACCTGCCACCTGGCGCGCGAGCTCGGCATGGACGAGCTGGTGAAGCTCGAGGTCATCGGCGATCCGAAGACGCTCTTCCCCGACAACGCCGCCACCGTCGAGGCCGCGCGCGTGCTCGTGAAGGAGGGCTTCACCGTCCTGCCCTACTGCGGCGACGACCTCATCACCTGCAAGCGGCTGATCGACGCCGGCTGCCCCGCGGTCATGCCGCTGGCGGCGCCGATCGGCTCCGGCCTCGGCATTCGCAACCCGCACGTGCTGCGCATCATCATCGAGGAGGTCGGCGCGCCGGTCATCGTCGACGCCGGCGTCGGCACCGCGTCCGACGCGGCCGTCGCGATGGAGCTCGGCGCGACCGCCGTGCTGATGAACACCGGCATCGCGCAGGCCAAGAAGCCGGTCCTCATGGCCGAGGCCATGCGCCTCGCCGTCGACGCCGGCCGCAAGGCCTTCCTCGCCGGCCGCATGCCCATCCGCTCCTACGCCAACGCCTCCTCCCCCACCGCCGGCCTCATCGAATAGCCGCCCACCGCTGGCCTCGCCGAGTCGCTGCACGCCCGTCGCTCCCTCGGCCTCGTCGAGTCGCCGCATTCCCCTCGCCCACGATCGGCCTCGTCGAGCGAGCATCGCCCGGCCTCCGTCGGCCTCCTCGAGTCGGCATCGCCCTCGCGCACGATCGTCCTCGTCGAATCGGCATCGCCCGGCGCCTCCGTCGAGTCGTTCCCGTGGCCACGCCTCGACGCCCGCACCGCCGTCGACATTCCCCGGTCTCGCTGCCCTTCCCGGTTCGCCGTCGACATTCCCTCGGTCTCGATGCCCTCCCCCGTTCACCCCGATCACGACGGCGGCTCTCCAGGCGAAGCCGAGCGGTCGCCGCCATCCCGGCCTCCGCTCCTCGTTCGCCCCGAGCGCAGCCTGGCCGGAGGCCAGGCCGAGTCGAACGGCCCGCGCCTCTGCCTCGTCACCGATCGCCACCTGATGGGGCTCGGCGACGTCGTCACCGCGGGCGACGCGGCGCGGTTCGCGGCCGCAATCGCGCGCGCCCTCGACGGCGTCTCCGCCGGGGCCGCCTGGCTGCAGGTGCGCGAGAAGGATCTCGGCGGCCGCGCGCTCGCCGCGCTCGTGCGGGTCGCGCTCGACGTCGCGCGGCCTCGCGGCGTCGCGGTCGTCGTCAACGAGCGCCTCGACGTCGCGCTCGCCACCGGCGCCGACGGCGTCCACCTGCCCGAGGACAGCCTCGACGTCGAGGTCGCCCGCGCCGTCGCCGGCTCGCTCGTCATCGGCGCCTCGCGCCACGCCGCCGGCGCCGCGGTCGACGCCGCACGCGCGGGCGCCGACCTCGTCCAGCTCGGCCCGATCTTCGCGACGCCCTCGAAGGCCGCCTACGGGGCGCCGCTCGGCCTCGACGCGCTGCGCGCCACCCGCGCCGCCCTCACGGCCGCGGGCCTCACGTCGCGCCTCGTCGCCGTCGGCGGCATCGACTCTCCCGCGCGCGCCCGCGAGGCCATCGTCGCCGGCGCCGACGCGGTCGCCGTCATCCGCGCCATCTGGTCCGCCGCCGCTCCTGCCGCCACCGCTCGCGCCCTCGCCGCCTCCTGCGCCGCGCCCGCCTGACGCGCAGCCCGCCGCGCGCCTGCGGCATCATCGCGCCATGCCCGCCGCCCGCTCGCCGTCGTGGACCGCACCCCTCCGCGCCATCGCGCTCGCGCATCCCGGGACGACCGAAGGCGTCGCCTGCGAGGGCACCGTCATCGAGAAGCGCACCCTCGAGATCGGCGGCCGGGCGTTCCTCTTCCTCGGCCCCGCCGACGCGATGCTCAAGCTCGCGTCATCGATCCCCGACGCTCGCGCCGCCGAGGCCGCCGCCCCCGGCAACTGCAGGGTCGGCGCCGGCGGCTGGATCAAGCTGGCCATCGACCGCCCTCCGCGACCCCGCGGGACCCCGGGCGGGGATCGCGCGGGGACCGCTCCGCTGCCGACGAAGCAGCTCACCGCCTGGATCGCCGAGAGCTACCACCTCGCCGCCGCCAAGCCCTCGAAGCGCCCGTCCGCCTCGAACGCGCCGTCGAAGAAGCCCTCGCCGACCCGCACCGCGCCCACCGCCTCGAAGGCCGCCGCGCCTCGCACCGCCGCCACGAAGGCCGCCGCGCCTCGTACCGCCGCCACCAAGGCCGCCGCGCCGCGCCTCGCCCCGCCGCACGAAAGGCCGCGACTCGCCGTGCACCCGCGCGGTGATCCTCCACCGCCACAACTTCGCCGCCGGTCTTGCGCCCGCCCGTCGGGTCGGGTACGAATCCTCGCCTCGCCGGTGTAGCTCAGTGGCAGAGCAACGGTTTCGTAAACCGTAGGTCCGCGGTTCAAACCCGCGCACCGGCTCCAGGATCGACGGGCCTCCCGTGGCCCAGGTGGCACGTGGAGGTGGTGGCTCGGGCGGCGGTGGCTGTGGCGCGCTTGGCAGGCGCGTGGCGCGGACCGGACACGAGGCTGCTGGTCAGGCCACGCTGGCGCACCGTCGCCGCGGTCGGGCGACGGAGCCGACGTTCGTCGGGACGGGGCGGGCGGAGGTGGGCGACGCGCACGGTGCGATCGCGCTCCTCGTCGCCGTTTTGGCTCGTGGCCGCGGCGCTACCCTGGCGCGCGCTCGGGTGCATGATCGCAGGCCTCTCGCTGCGGGCATCGGCGACCGTGGGCGACCGCGAGCGGTCAGATCCAGCGGGGCAGCGCGATCGGCGTCTCGTCGACGCCGAAGATGTCGCGCTCTACACGATGGAGGTTGGCGACGACCTCCGGCAGGTCGTCGGCACGTGCGTCGTACCCGAAGTAGTCGACCGCCTCGCGAAAGCACGTGATCACGCTCTCGTGAGCAACGTGACCGCCGTCGACCATCGCCTCGATGTCGACCAGATCGTTCGGGCTCAGCCGCTTGAGCTTGCTCACGACGACATCGACGGGATCGAGCGCCTGCAGCCGGAAGCAACGGAACGCAGCGGTGGTCGTCACCGAGGACCACGACGACCGCTGGCGCAGGAACGGCAAGCCGTTGTGCACGACGTCGATGTACATCGCGTGCCGGACCGCCACCGCCGTGCCCTTGCCCGCGATGAGCTGAAGGCGGCGCTTCATGACAGGGGTCAGCTCGATCGTCTCGAAGACGTCGCTGTCCTTGGTGCCGCGCTCGTGCGGTGTCTGCAGCATCAGGGCCGCCGAGCCGATGATCTTCAAAGGGAACGGCGTCTCGATCGTCGCGACCTCGGGCGACGGCCAGGCGCGGTCGACCGCGGACGGGAACTCCTCGACCTTACGCACGCGCCGCCTCGAGCGCGCTGGCGAAGTCGTGGGGCCCGAGGCCCGAGACGATGGCCCAGCGGCGCGACTGCTCCGAGGAGCGCGCCCGCACGAGCTGCAGCGACTGCTTCGAGCGGATGGTGCCGTCGAGGAGGTCCGGAACGTCCGTGGCGCCGGTCTCGTGTGCTCGCGCCGCCAGGTACGCCCCGAGGACGGTCTCGGCGCGACGGTACGAGCTCGCCACGTCGCGCGGCAGCGGGCGAGCGCGGCCGAGGTCGATGGCGGCGAGCGTGTTGTCGACGACCCAGGGCAAGCGACGGCCACCGCCGACGCCGCGGAGCTGGGCGTCGATCCACGGCAGGCTGACGCGGTCGAGCTGCTTGACCAGCACCGGCGCGACCCCGACGACCAGGCGCGGGTCGCCGAGCAGCAAGGCCTCGACGACGACCGGGCCGGCATCCCGCAGCCGTTCGTCGGGGACGATCGCGTCGCTCTCCCACAGGTTCGTGGCACCGAGGCGCGCCAGCGCGTTCTGCACCTGCGCGTGGTGCGACGCATCGCCGCCGTCGCCGAGGAAGTCGGTGAGCGGCACGTTGAAGAAGCGGCCAAGGAGCAGCAACTGCTCGGCGGAGAACGACCCGTCGCCGTGCTCGAGCTGGCTGATGCGGCCCTGGGACAGCTCGAGCATGGCCGCGAGGTCGACCTGGCTCATGCGGCGAGCGAGGCGGAGCGCGCGCACGCGCCGGGCGATGTTGCGCCGCGCATCTGCCAAAAAGTGCGAATACTTGGAGGTCGCCAAATTGCTACGCTGATGGTCGTATTAGTTTTTTAATATGGCGCACGGGAGGTGCGGGAGGCAAGCAGGAGCTCATCGGCCGGCGCGGAAGGCGGGCGCGGCGGGG
>DASZXE010000724.1:0-3715 GCA_035546475.1 Kofleriaceae bacterium | reverse complement strand
CGCCCGCCATCGCCGGGAACCTCGCCGGGAGCCTCGGGCCAGGGAGAACGGCAGTCATGGGCGGTTTTGTAGCAGATGCCCCCGGGACCGCGACGTGCCGGCGGCCGCCGACCGGCTCCCGTCACGCCGGCACCTCGCGATCCCAGCGACCACCGCGCGCCGGCGCTTCGGGCTGGCCCGACAGTTGCCTGATGTCGGCTCGCGCGGCGGTCGGAGCGACCGAGGCGCCGATGGACGGCGCCGAGAGAGCCGCGTGCAGGAGACTCCGATGAAGATCAACCCGTGGAAGCTCTCGACCCTCGCCCTCGCGCCCGCGCTCGTCCTGTCGCTCGCGGTCGGCTCCGCCACCAGCGCGCCGCAGCCGATGATGAGGAAGGCGCTCGCCAGCCTGATGACGGCGAGGACCCAGCTCGAGAAGGCGACCGCCGACAAGGGCGGTCACCGCGTGAAGGCGATCGAGCTCGTCAACCAGGCGATCGACGAGGTCAAGGCCGGCATCGAGTACGACAACACGCACTGACCACCTCGGCCCCGCCTCCCGCGCCGCGCCGCACGACCGCCCGCGCCCGCTGGCGACGACGGCGGTCGTCGCCGCGCCGATCGCCGGCCGGCAGATCATGTCGTGACACGATGTAGTCCGACGTCGGGCCGCGTCGGGCCGCGTCGGATCATCTCGGGCGCCTGGCGTCGCCGGCGCTCACCTCCCGAGACGGCGCACACGTCGGCACACCGGCGCAACTCCTCGGGAACGTGGCGGAAAACCGCGGTCGTCGGGCGTGCGCTGGGACAGGCTGGCGCAGCGCGCTGCGACACCTGCGACCCAAGCGCGTGGATCTGCACGAGCGCGGCGCCGATCGCGAGATGGCGACCGCATGGAACGACGCTTGCTGAAGGCAGCGACGCCTTCCTCACAACGGCTCACCTTCACAACGGCTCACCTGTCGATGGAGGTTCCATGCGTCGTCTGCTGACCGGCTCTGCTCTCCTGCTCTCGCTCAGCGCCCTCTCCCTCACCGCCTGCGTCGACGACGGCTCCGACGTCGACCCCGACGGCACCGAGTACCCCGGCGTGCAGCGTCCCGACTGGGACCCGAGCAAGCCGCGCGTCTGCGGCACCGAGGACCTCGACGTGTCGCGCATGGAGGCGATCCAGACCGAGGTCGACAATTACATGGCCTCCCATCCATCGGAGGCGCACGACGTCACCGGCGGCACCGTCGAC
The DNA here is from genome assembly GCA_035546475.1 of Kofleriaceae bacterium. Lineage (GTDB taxonomy): Bacteria > Myxococcota_A > Polyangia > Haliangiales > Haliangiaceae > UBA2376. The sequence continues at coordinate 2,493 of DASZXE010000724.1, read as the reverse complement.
GTCTACTGGCACGTGATCAACAAGGGGAGCGGCATCGCGAACGGCGACATCCCCGACTCGCAGATCCAGGCGCAGATCGCCGTCCTCAACGCGGCGTACGGTCCGTGGGGCTGGCAGTTCCATCTCGCCGGCACCGACCGCACGACCAACGCGACCTGGTACACGGTCAGCGACGGCACGACCGCCGAGCGGAACATGAAGAACGCGCTCCGCAAGGGGACCGCCGACGACCTCAACATCTACTCGGCCAACCTCGGCGGCGGCCTCCTCGGCTGGGCGACGTTCCCGGCCGACTACGCGCACAACCCGAAGATGGACGGCGTGGTCATCCTCTACTCGTCGGTGCCGGGCGGCAGCGCGGCGCCGTACAACGAGGGCGACACCGCCACCCACGAGATCGGCCACTGGTTCGGCCTCTATCACACGTTCCAGGGCGGCTGTAACGGCCAGGGCGACTACGTCAGCGACACGCCCGCCGAGAAGTCGGCGCAGTTCGGGTGCCCGACCGGCGCCGACACCTGCCGCAACAAGCCGGGCCTCGACCCGATCACGGACTTCATGGACTACACCGACGACGACTGCATGAACCAGTTCACGTCGGGCCAGGACGCCCGGATGGACGCGCAGTTCACGACCTACCGCTACGGCAAGTAGCCGGCGGCCGGCCCTCGCACCCGACCCGCGTGCCCGCGCGGGTCGCGTCGTTTTCGGCAGCCGCCGTCGCCGTGCTCTACGATGCGCGGGTGAGCCACCGCGAGGTCTACGTCTCCGTCGACATCGAGGCCGACGGGCCCATCCCCGGACCGCACTCGATGCTGAGCCTCGGCGCCGCCGCGTTCATGGTCGAGTGGGGCGAGCCGCCGCGCGCGTCGCAGCTCGCGACCTGGTCGGCGAACCTCGAGACGCTCGAGGGCGCGGCCGGCGCGCCGTCGACGATGGAGTGGTGGCGGAGCCAGCCGGAGGCGTGGGCGGCGTGCCGCGTCGATCCGCGGCCGCCGGCGGAGGCGATGGCGTCGTTCGTCCGCTGGCTCGGCGCGCTGCCCGGGCGGCCGGTGTTCGTCGCCTACCCGGCCGGCTTCGACTTCACGTTCGTCTACTGGTACCTGGTGCGGTTCACCGGCGGCAGCCCGTTCTCGCATTCGGCGCTCGACATGAAGACGCTGGCGATGGCGCTGCTCGGCACCACGTTCCGCGACACGACCAAGCGGGCGTTCCCGGCGCGCTGGCGGACGCAGGCGCGGCACACCCACGTCGCGCTCGACGACGCGCTCGAGCAGGGCGAGATCTTCTGCGCGATGCTGATCGAGGCGCGGGCGAAGGCGCGCGGCTGATCGCACGCGAACCGCGTTAGCCTGGCGGCATGACCTCGCCGCTGGTGAGCTGGGCCGACGCGCTGTGGACCGGCGCGCGCACGATGGACCACACGTCGATCCTCGGCGTCGGGCTCGGCGCCGGCATCGGCCTCGAGGAGGTCGCCGACCGGGTCGCCTTCCTGCCGAACTTCGCGAACGTGATCGCGATCGACGGCGGCGACCGGCTCGCGCTCGTCGACACCGGCAGCTTCCTCACCGCGCCGCGGGTGTTCGCCGAGGTGCGGCGCTGGCGGGCGACGCCGCTCGCCGCCGCGGTCTACACCCACGGCCACGTCGATCACGCGATGGGCCTCGGGCCGTTCGACGACGAGGCGCGCGGCGCCGGCCGGCCCGCGCCGCGGGTGATCGCGCACGAGGCGGTCGCGGCCCGCTTCGATCGCTACCGGATGACCGCCGGCTGGAACACGGCGATCAACCGGCGCCAGTTCCGCGTGCCCGGCCTGCGCTGGCCGACGAGTTACCGCTACCCCGACGAGACGTACCGTGACCGGCTCGACGTCACCGTCGGCGACGTCGCGGTCGAGCTGCACCACGGCCGCGGCGAGACCGACGACCACACGTGGGCGTGGCTGCCCGCGCAGCGGGTCCTGTGCACCGGCGACCTGTTCATCTGGGCGGTGCCGAACTGCGGCAACCCGCAGAAGGTGCAGCGCTACGTGCTCGAGTGGGCGGAGGCGCTCGACGCGATGCGCGCGCTCGGCGCGGAGGCGCTCCTGCCCGGGCACGGGCCGCCGATCCTCGGGGCGGCGCGCGTCGAGGAGGCGCTGACCGACACCGCGGCGCTCCTGCGCTCGCTGCACGAGCAGGTGCTGGCGGCGATGAACCAGGCGCTGACGCTCGACGAGGTCGTCGCCGCCGTCGTCGTGCCGGAGGCGCTGGTCGCGCGGCCGTACCTGCGGCCGGTCTACGACGATCCGGCCTTCATCGTGCGCAACCTGTGGCGGCGCTACGGCGGCTGGTGGGACGGCGATCCGGCCCACCTGTTGCCTCCGCGCGAGGCGGCGCTCGGCGCCGAGGTGGCCGCGCTCGCCGGCGGGGCGGCGGCGCTCGCGGCGCGCGCCGAGGCGGTGGCCGCCGACGACCTCGCGCTCGCGTGTCAGCTCGCGTCGTGGGCGGCGGC
>DASZXE010000723.1:0-12186 GCA_035546475.1 Kofleriaceae bacterium | reverse complement strand
TCGTCCTCGTCGCGCGCTTCATCAGCCGCCGCGGGCTGTGCAACGGCTACCTCGCGCTCGCCGGCGTCGCCTCGGCGCGCGCCCTCTTCCACGCGCTGGCGAGCGCGCCCCCCTCGGCCAGCGCCGGCCCGTCGCTCGCGGACCACCGCCCCGCGCTCCTCGCCTGCGTCGCCGTGCTGGCGATCGTCGCCGTCGGGGTGACCACGGTGCGCGACCGCGCCGCCGGCGGCGCCCGCCAGCCGTGGCCGGTCCTGACCGCGCTGGTCGTCGTCGGCGAGAGCCTCGGCCTCGTGTTGCTCGCCGCGACCGGCGTCGCCGCGATGGCCGGCCTGCCGGTCGACCTCGGCTGGCTCGCCCGCCTCGCGGTGCGCCCGCCGTGGTTCGACGCGCTCGCCGCGATCGCCGTGCTCGCCCTGCTCGTGGCCGCCTTCCGTCTGCCCCGCACGCCGCTCGCCATCGCCTGCGCCCTGCTCCTGCTCGCGAGCGTGCTCTGCGTCCGCGCCTTCGCGCCGGCCGACCTCGGCATCTCGGGCCAGCTCCTGCCGGCGCTCGGCCTCGCCTTCCTCGCCGTCGAGCTGGTGCTCGCGCTCTCGGCGCGCCTCGGCCTCCGCCGCCCCGTCGCGATCCTCGCCGTCCACGACGTCGATCGCGCCGACCGCGCCGCCGACGCCCTGCGCGCCGCCGGCATCGCCGCCTCCGTCGAGAACCTCCGCTTCCGCGCCGCCTTCCGCGGCCTGGCCGCCTACGCACCGATCGTGATCCGCGTCGCGGCCGACGACGCCGCGCGCGCCACCGCCACCGTCGCCGCCGCCGAGGCCGACGCCGACCCGCGCGTCGCGACGTTCGCCGCCTGAGCCAATCCAGCCTCCTGCGCGGCCCGTCACCCCCCGCCGGCCGTTTTCTTGCGTTCCAGCGATCGGCCTGGAAGGCTGGCCGCATGCGCACGGTCTCCGCTGCCTTCGCCGCCATGCTCGCCCTCGTCGCCGCCGGCCACGTCGCCCGCGCCGACGCCGACGGCCTCACCGATGCCCTCGGCCCCCGCGAGATCGCGCTCGGCGGCGGCCCGCGCGCCGCGTCGATCGGCGCGCTCGCGACCACGCTCAACCCCGCCGGCGTCGCGCTCACCCACGAGCTCGTCTTCGAGGGCAGCTACGGCTACCGCCCCGACGACAGCGCCTCGCTCGTCGCGCTCTCCGCCTGCGACTCCACCAACGCCGCGCCCGGCTGCTTCTACTACCGCTACGCCTCGACGACGCCGTCGCTCGACGGCATGGACCTCCACCAGCGCAGCCACGTCGGCGGCCTCACCCTGTCGCGCATGGTGTCGCCGAAGCTGATCCTCGGCGCGGGCGTCAAGTACTTCAACGTCAAGCGCTCCGACATGAGCGACGACACCGACGACACCGACTCCGGCATCAACTGGGACCTCGGCGCGCTCGCCCGCATCACCGACACGCTCAACCTGGCGGTGGTCGGCTACAACCTCGAGGGCTCGAAGTCGACCGAGTTCCCGCGCTCGCTCGGCGCCGGCATCACGATCAAGCCGACGCCCGCGGTCGCCGCCGCCTTCGACGCGCTGTGGAACCTCGACACCTCCGGCCCGACCGGCCGCTACGGCGGCGGCATCGAGTACTTCGTCTCCACCCAGCAGGGCAAGGTCGGCTACCCGCTGCGCATCGGCGCGCTCCACGACGTCGCCACCGGCACGTTCCTGAGCGGCGGCCTCGGCCTCGCGACCGTCAAGTTCGGCCTCGACGTCGGCCTCCGCAAGCAGGTCTCCGAGGGCGACGAGCTGCAGGTCTCGGCCAGCCTCCGCGTCTTCGGCCCCCGGATGTAGCCGCGGCGCAAGCGCTGCGGGTGGAACCGCGGCCGAGCCGCGGTGTCCATCGTGGGAATGGTCAGCTCCCCGGGCCCGCCCGGCTTCCGGGCTATGCTCGACGCGCCCATGAGCGCCCGCGAACGCCAGCTCGTCCGCCGCCTCCGCGAGCGCGACGAGAGCGCGTTCCGCGAGCTGGTCGGCGAGCACCGCGACCGCGTCTACAACCTCACGCTGCGCATGCTCGGCAACAAGGCCGAGGCCGAGGACGTCGCCCAGGAGGTCTTCATCACCGTCTTCAAGACGATCGAGAGCTTCCGCGAGGAGGCCAAGTTCTCGACGTGGCTCTACCGGGTCGCCGTCAACCACTGCAAGAACCGGATCAAGTACCTCGCGCGCCGCCACGACCGCGACAAGGACGAGCTCGACGAGTCGAACGAGGGCCGCGCCACCGAGGCCACCGATCCGCCGCTGCCGCGCCCCGACCGCGCGCTCGAGGGCGCCCAGCTCGACAAGATCCTGCAGGCGGCGATCGCGACGCTCGACGACGATCACCGCGTGCTGGTCGTCCTCCGCGACGTCGAGGATCTGTCGATCGAGGAGATCTGCGAGATCACCGGGCTGCCCGACGGCACCGTCAAGTCGCGCCTGCACCGCGCCCGCCTCGCGCTCCGCAAGAAGATCACCCGCCACCTGTAGTCGATCCCCGCTGCTTCGAGCAGCGGCCCCATTGAAGCAACACCGCGGCAGACCACCATGGCGATGACGCTGAACCTTCCGCTGCTGTCGAGCAGCGGCTCCATGGATGCGTGGGAAGCTGTCGGGAGGACCCCATGACCGACGAAGCCCCGCCCGAAGCCCCGCCCGGGTCGCCCGAGTCCGGCGCCGCGCCGGGCGACGAGCCCGAGAGCGAGCACGATCGCATCGGCGCGCTGATGTCGGACGTCGTCGACGGCACGGCGACGCCGGCGCAGCACGCCGAGGTCAAGGCGCACACCGCCACCTGCGAGCGCTGCCGCGAGGAGCTCGCCGAGCTGCGCGCCGCCCGCGACGCGCTCAAGAGCCTGCCGCCCGAGACCGCGCGCCCCGACCTCGGCGCGCTCGTCGAGGAGCGCATCCACCGCCGCTCCGCCGGCCGCTTCTTCGGCCGCAAGACCCTCGGCGACCGCGTCCCGTTCGGCGTCCTCCTGATCGTCGCGCTGGTCGGCCTCGTGATCATCGCCGGCCTGCTCTGGTCGTCGACGACCGGCTCGCTGCGCACCGAGCCAAAGCCGCGCCCGGCGCCGCCGCCCGCCGCCCGCGACGCGCTCCACCCGCCGCCCGGCCCCTGAGAACCAAGAAGATCGGGCTCCATACCCAACCCCTTCCCTCCTCCCCCCGGCCCCTGACCCGCGCCGGCGGTGGATGCCGATGTGCTACGATCGTCCCGATGAGTGACCCTTCGGCACTCGAGACGTCCGGGCAGGCGACGATGACGTTCGCCGAATGGGGCGCTCTGCCCGAAGACGAGCCGGGTGAGCTGGTGGATGGCCGGCTGGAGGAAGAGGAAGTACCCGACTTCGTGCACGTGGTGATCGTCGGCTGGCTGATTCAGCAGCTCCGGAACTGGATGGCCGGCCGCGGCGGCTTCGTCGGTGGGTCCGAGGCCAAGTTCAAGGTCAGCGCGCGCCGGGGGCGCAAGCCCGATGTGTTCGCCTATCTCCCGGGCGGTCGGTTGCCTCCGCCTCGTGGCATCGTGCGCATCCCGCCCGACATCATGGTGGAGGTCGTCTCGCCTCAGGCGCGTGACGGTCGCCGCGACCGGGTAGCGAAGCTGAACGAGTACGCCGCCTTCGGTGTCCGCTTCTACTGGATCGTCGATCCGAACCTGCGCAGCTTCGAGATCTTCGAGCTGACCGCCGAGAAGGCCTATCTCCACCGGCTCGGCGCCGGCGGCGGCATCATCGATCCGGTACCCGGCTGCGTCGGCCTGCGCCTCGACCTCGACGCGCTGTGGGCCGAGTGCGATCGCCTCGGCCCCGACCAGCCGGCCGATCCCGACGACGACGAGCCGCTCGCCGACGACTGACAAACTCCAAGAAGATCGGGCTCCATACCCAACCCCTCCCCCGCAGAACGCCGCGAGGGCGCGCCCGCCACCTGAAGTCTCCCCTCGCGGCGGGCGGCCCGCACACGGCCCGCGATCACGCTCGATCGACGAGCGGACCGTCCGCGCGGCGCTACGGCTGCTTCGGCGCGGGGCCCCAGTCGATGCCGGTGACCGCGCCGCTGTAGACCTTCACGGCCGGCGTCTTGCCGTCGGCCGGCGCGATGTAGACGCCGGCGCCGCCGGTGCCGGCGGTGCGCGCGAAGGCGATCGCGCGGCCGTTCGGCGAGAACGACGGCTCCTCGTTGTTGCCCTCGTTCTGCGTGATGCGCGTCATCTTCTTCGTCGCGAGGTCGAGCGTCACGATGTCGAACGTGCCGGCGTCGCGCGTCGAGTACGCGAGCACCCGCTGGCCCTTCGCCGGCGACCACGTCGGCGTCGAGTTGTAGTTGCCGTTGAAGCTCACGCGCGTCGCCGCGCCGCCGCTCGCCGGCATGACGAAGATCTGCGGGCTGCCCTCGCGATCCGACACGAACGCGATCTGGCTGCCGTCGGGCGACCAGGCCGGCCCGGTGTCGATCGCCGCGTTGTTGGTCAGCCGGCTGATCACCGAGCCGTCGCTCGCGCTGATGATGTAGATCTCCGGGTTGCCGTCGCGCGACAGCGTCACGGCGAGCTTCGACCCGTCGGGCGACCAGCTCGCGCCGGTGTTCATCCCGCGCGACGACGACAGCTTGCGCGGCCGCCCGCCGCCGGCACCGACGACGTACAGGTCCGGGTTGTTGCGCATGTACGACGTGAACGCGATCTGCCCGCCGCTCGGCGACCACGCCGGCAGCATGTTGATCGACGAGTTCCGCGACACGCCGTACGGAGCATGGCCGTCGAAGTCCATCGCCATCACCGCGCTCGTCCCGCGCCCCTTCGACACGAACGCGATCTTCGAGCCGAAGAAGCCCCACTCGCCCGTGTAGTACTTGACGACCTCGTTGCACCACGTGTGCGCGAACGTCCGCAGGTCGGCCTTGCTGCCCTTGTACGTGCGGGTCAGCACCGGCGTCGCGCCCTTGGCGACCTCGTACAGCCGCGCCTCGAGCGTCACGCTGCCGCCGGTCACCGTCACCTGGTACTTCATGACGCCGTACGCGCCGACGTCCTTCCACTTCTGCGGATCGATCGAGAGCTGCTCGCCCTTCAGATCGGCGAGGAACGACGCCGGGTCGAGCACCTTGAAGACGCCGGCGACGCCGAGATCGAAGCTGGCGACGCTCGCCACCTCGGCCGCGGCCGCGCTGTCGCCGCCGGCGGCGACCGGCACCGCGATCGGATAGCGCCCGCGCTTCGCGCCGGTGGCGTCGATGATCACGCCGTCATCGGCGCGGACCGGCGCCACCGCGCCAGGAGCGAGCGCGAGCGCCGACGCCGCGACCAGCGCGGCGGCGAGCACCTTCCGGATCAGACCTTGAGTCGCCAGCACAGCATCATCCTCGCGAGGTAGGAGAGGTCGTTGTCGGGGCCTGGGCCGGTGGGCAGCGGCTTTGGATCGTCATTGACCTTCTTCTGGAAGGCCGTGAGCGCGCGCTCGACCGAGTCGTCGAGCTCGGCATTGCCGCTCGGCGTGATCAGCTTGGTGTCGGCGATCTTGCCGTCGGCGTCGAGCTGGATGCAGCCGATCGGCGTGCCGACGTCCGACAGGATCTCCGGGTACTCCCAGCCGCGCATGAAGCCGCTCTTCAGCGCGCCGAGGTACGGGTTGCCGAAGGTCTTGTCGCCGTAGCCGATGTCGACGCCGTCGATGCGGCCCGTCTCGATCTTCGGCTTGGTCGCCACCGGCAGGTCGTCGTCGTCGTCGGTGCGGTGCTTCTTCAGCACGTCGTCGATGTTGACGTTGTCCGGCGGCGGCGGCGGCTTCGGCGGCTCCGGCGTCGTCACCGGCTTCGCGTTCTCGTCGTGCGAGACACCGATCGGCTTGACCGGCGGCGGCGGCTCGCGCGTCTCCTTCTGCGGCTGCTTGGTCTCGGCCGACGACTGCTCGGCGAGCGCGGCGTCGATCACCGTCATGTTGGCGAACGGGTCGGGCGCCGCCGACGCCTTCCGCGCCGAGTCGCTCACGTAGACGACCGCGGCCACCCCGACGACGCACAGGATGGTGCCGGCGGCCGAGTAGGTGTGGAGCTTCGCTTCGTTCATGGCGGCGTCGTCGCGGTGGCCTCGAGGTCGTCGAGCTTGAGGTTGGCGGTCGGGTCGGTCAGGAGCAAGACCTTCGCGACGCCCGCGTCCTTGGCCACCGCCATCGCGGTGACCACCACCGCGTACGGCAGCGTCGAGTCGGCCTCCACGTGGATCACCTTCTCCTTCTGGACGCGCTCGTTGGCCTGAAGCTTCACCTTGAGCTCCGTCCATTTCACCTCGGTGCCGCCGAGGAACAGTTTCCGGTCCTTGGCGATCGACAGCACCAGCTTGCCCTCGGGGTCCTCCAGCTTCTGGGCGGTCACCTGCGGCAGGTCGAGGTCGACGCCGGTGTTCATCATCGGCGCCGTCACCATGAAGATGATGAGCAGCACCAGCATGACGTCGACCATCGGCGTCACGTTGATCTCGCTGTTGAGCTCGTCGGAGCCGCCGGTCCTCATCGCCATGGTCGTGCACCTCCGTCACGGGCTCGAAGGCAGACCCCGCCCGAGACCCGTGACCCCGGACGTCCCGGCGTCATCGTCGATCGCTCGCGTTCGCTCGCCGGGGCGGTCCTCATCGCCATGGGCTCCGTCAGTGGAGGAAGTGGCGCTTGATGATGTTCAGGTAGTCCTGCTCGAACGTGTCCATCTCTGACCGCAGGACCCGGATGCGGCGCACGAAGTAGTTGTACGCCATGACCGCCGGCACCGCCGCCACCAGGCCGATCGCGGTCGCGAACAGCGCCTCGGAGATGTGCGGCCCGACGGTGTCGAGCGTGGCGTTGCCCTTGTCGGCGATCGACTGGAACGCGATCATGATGCCGATGACCGTCCCGAACAGGCCGATGAACGGCGCCGCCGAGCCGGTCGTCGCGAGGAACGGTGTCATCGACTCGAGGCGCGTCGTCTCGACCGTCTGCGCCTTGCGCAGCGCGCGCACGATGTTCTCGAGGCTGCCCTCGGCGTCCGACTTCATGCGCTCGTCCGACGACACCTTCGCCAGCTCCGTGTAGCCCGCAATGAACATCTGCGAGATGGGGCTGTTGCGCAGGACCTGCGCATGCTTGTAGATCTGCTCGATGTCGCGCGACCGCCAGAACGATTCGTTGAACAGATCGCTCTCGCGCCTGGCCCGGCGGATGTAGAGGGTCTTGTAGATGATGATGTAGACGCCGACCAGGAACATCGCGGTCAGCAGTCCCATCACCACCTTCACGATCCAGTGGGCGTGAGCGATGGTGGTGAGCAGGTCGGTGTTGCCCTTCGCCGCACCGACGACAGCCCCGACCAGTTGGGAAAAGTCTGGCATGTCGAGTGGTTACGAGATACCATGCGCACCTCCGACCGGTCAATTCCGCGGCCGCCCCGAGTCGGAGCCGGCCCGTGAATAGTCGCGACACCGCGAGGGTCGAACCGCCCATGCAGCGCCACCCTGGATCGCAGGCTCGCCCGCAGGAGGCCCACACGCGGGCCACACTGTGGCGCCTGGGCGTGCCGCTGCTGTGTCTGGCTGTTCACGGCTGCACCCAGGCCGACGGCGGCGCCGTCGAGCTGTCGTGGGCGCTGCGCAGCACGCAAGACCGCGAGATCACCGACTGCGCCGGCGAGCGCATCAGCCAGATCCAGCTCTGGTGGCAGAACGCGGACACCCTCGCGTTCAAGGGCTTCCCGTGCGAGGACAGCCACGGCACGACCGCGTTCGAGCTGCCGTCCGGCCCGGTCACGCTGTGGGTCCAGCCGGCCTGCCAGTTCGAGACGGGGCCGCGCTGCCTGGCGAACCCGACGCCGTGCGAGTGCCTGGCCAAGGCCGCGGATTCCGCTACGTTCGAGGCGCCGCCTCCGCTGGTGCGCGACGTGGTCGTCGGCGAGACCGTCACGCTCGACGCCGTCGTGATGCTGATCGACAACGACAACATCTGCCGCCAGGACCTGCTGTGCCCGTGACCGCGCGCGTGCCGGGGCCCGTGACTCCCGCACGGCGCTCTCGGCCCGTAGCTTGCAGAAATCGCGACCGCCGGGGATAGTCCCCGCGGCTCAACGCCCGATCGCCAACCCGGCCGTCAACTTTCGAGGAGAGCACTTATGAAGACCCTGGTCTCGTTCACCCTGTTCGCCGCGATCGCTTCCCAGGCGGCTGGCTGCATCATCTTCTCCGACGACGATGGCACCAGCGGCCTCGGCGAGATCCAGGTCACCTGGTCCCTCAAGTCGACCGACGGGCAAGGCAACACGATCGCGGCCGGCTGCCCGGCGGGCGCCACCTCGGCGACCCTGTTCGCGCTGCCCGACGGCGCGCCGCCCTCGTCGGCGTTCCAGGACAAGTACGACTGCACCGACGGCCGCGGCACCATCGCCGATCTCGATCCTGGCAACTACACCGTCTGGGTCGACCTGACCGACACCAGCGGCGCGACCCTCTTCGCCGAGTCGGCCAGCCAGGAAGTCTCCGTCTTCTCCGACAGCGCGGCGACCGCCGCCAACGACATCTACGTCGACCGCGGCTTCTTCCTCGTCGGCTGGAACCTGACCGGCTCGGCGAACCGTTGCACGGCGGTGCAGAACGATGGCGTCTCGATCCTGGCAACGACGTCGGGCGGATCGAGTGGCTTCGAAACGCTGGTGGACTGCACGGAGGGCGAGGGTCATGAGACGGTGAGCGAGCCGGTGCCCTCGGCCCTGGGTGGCGCTGCCACGTACACGGTGGCCATCGCGCTCCTCCGCAACGTGGCGCCTCCCGGCATGCCGGAGGACCTGCGCTCCATCGGTGATGCGCCCGACCAGCCCAACCACACGCTCGACTACGGGAACAAGCTCGAGGATCTCGGGATCGTCCCGATCAACGTGCGCTGAGCGGTCGCCGGACGCGCCACTGACGGGCGGCCCGCCGCGAACGGGCCGCCCGTTCCCTTTTCCGGCGATCGAAGTACGCGCGAGGTCCGGTTCGTTGCGCCTCGTCGGCTTGCCGCAACCGCGAAACCGAGCGGACGATAAGGCCGGCATGCAGATGCCATCCACTCGGCGCTTTCGACGCATCAGGACTTGGCCTACCATGCACCTCGTGAGAGTGACTCTCATGGTAGCGCTCCTCACGGTATCCGTGACGGGCTGCAAGTTCCCGTATCCGGGCGATGTCGTCGAGGACGCCACCAGGACCGACGGGGGGAATGTGGATACCGGCGTCGACGTCGACGCCTCGGCTGGTCGCAGCATCGGTGGAGCGGTGACGGGGCTCTGGACGGGCGGGCTCATCACCCTCCATCTTCAGGCCGGCGCGGTCATGGAGGATCTGACGGCGGGCGCGACCGAGCCCTTCGCGTTCTCGCAGCGGGTTCCGGACGGGACGACGTACGTGGTCACGGTTGCCGACGATGGACCCGATCACGATTGCGCCGTCGCGAATGGCAACGGTCGCGTGATGGGAGCAGATGTCACCGATCTCTCGGTGACCTGCACCAATCTCGTCCCGCACTCGCTGGCGATCTCGAGCGCCGTTCCTTTCGCGTTCGATCCGCGGGTCACTCATTATCCGCTGCCCGCGTCCCTGTTGCAGCAGGATGTCAGCGCAATGGTCACGGGGCCGACGCTCACCGCGGTGGCGGTCGCAGGCACACCGGCCACCCTCGCTCAGTGGTCCGCCCCGGCCGTGATCTCGCCTGGACAGAGCACGATCCCCGTCGACATCGCCAAGGGGGCCATCTCCCGCCGCTACGAGCTCGCGTTCGATCGTGGTTCACAGCCAATCGCCGAGGCGCGCTATGCGCGTGCCTCGAATCCTGGCAACGGCGATGGCTTCGGCATCGCCGTCGCTGCCTCGGCCGACTACGTCGCCGTTGGCGCGTGGTACGAGGACTCGTCGTCAACTGCCGGGACAGACGAGGGAACCACGGATTCTGGCGCCGTCTACCTGTTTCACCGTGACGGCCAAGAATGGACATTCTCACAACGCTTGAAAGGATCCGCCATCACGCGGACTCGCTACTTCGGCTACTCACTGGCTCTCGATGGATCGGTGCTCGTGGTCGGAGCGTACGGCGAAGACGCACGCGGAGCCGACGCCGGAGCGGCGTATGTCTTCCGGCTCGTCGGTGCTCAATGGGCGGAAGAGCAGCGGCTGACCGCCAGCGATGGCCGCGCTGGTGACGAATTCGGATTCTCGGTGGCTGTCAGTGGCAATGTCATCGCCGTGGCGAGCCCATTTCGCGAAACCTCGCCCGGAAGCGGAATGGCGAGCGGCACGATCTACACATTCCATCGGAGTGGCACGTCCTGGATCGAGGAATCGCCGTCCCTCCGCCCTCAGGCCAGTGGCCTCCATGGGTGGCGACTCGCCCTCGACGGCGACGCTCTCGCGGTCGGCGCGATGCTGCACGACCCGATCTACGTGTATCGCCGCTCGCAGAACACCTGGCTACGTGAGAACCTGCCGGCGGTCACGGGTGCGTCGATCGATCTCGACCATGACGTGCTCGCGGTCGGTCAACCGTTCACCGGAACGCCGGGCGCGGTGAGAATCTTCACGCGTACGGGCGGCGCGTGGAATGAGACAGGCTTGCTGCAGGCGATGCCAGCTACCGGGGGCACGCTGCTCGGCACGCACGTATCACTTCATGGCGACCTCGTCGCGACATCGGATACTTCCTCCGCCGCCTATCTCTTCCATCGAGTCGGCGGCTCGTGGCTCCCGCTGCAGACAGTGGCGGTCAGTTCACCAGCGTCGAGCACATTCACGGTTCCGAACGTCGCGCTCACCGGCAACGCCCTCGTCGTCGGCAGCAACGAGGACGGCGGCCCCGGCAACGCCCTGCCCGGCAGCGGCACCGCCTGGATCTTCCGCTGACCGGGTGGCTGCCGCGCACCACCGTCGCGGAACACTGTACGGCGCTGCGCGCCTCCGCTCAGGGCGAGCGGTGGAAGAGATCGCGAATCAATCACCTCCGTTGTGGTGGAGTAGTAGTGCGCACGCATTGCGACGGCGCACACCGCGCCAAGGGTCCCACACTCCATGTTCGCCCCTACGAGGAGGCCAGGCGGCCTGACGCGGCGGCGTGGCGCTACGGGCGCTACGGGCGGGGGGCCCAGCGGGAGAGGGGGTTGAGCTCGGCGTCGCGGGCGAGAGGCAGGCGGGCGGCGAGGTTCTCCCACATGCGGCGGAAGACGTCGTGGGGCGGGCGGCCGGCGATCTGGAAGCGATAGAGATCGCGGATGGTGTCGTACTCGCGGACGGTCGCGGTCTCGTCGGCGAGCGTCGTGTACGTGAACCAGGTGCCGAGCGTCGAGACGAGGAGGAAGTGGCGGATGGCGTCGGGCGGGATGCCCTGGCCGGGATCGAAGTGGCGCTCGGTCGCGGTGGCCGCGAAGACGCCGCCGACGCGGTAGACGACCCCGCCGCTCGCCCAGGTGAACCAGGTCTGCTCGGCGCGGCCGTGGTCGGGATCGTGGACGCGGCGGACGAGCGCGGCCAGCTCCTCGTCGAGCGCGCGATCGAGCGGGTCGGCGAACAGCGACGGGCCGCCGGGGTGGCTCGTGCGCGGGCGATCGGTGCGCCAGGCGTCGAAGCCGAGCGGGCACGCGGCGAGCAGCGGCACCTGCAGGACGATCTCCTGCCAGACGGCGTCGCCGACGTCGGGGCGCTCGCAGATGCAGCCGCGGAAGCTGCGCGGCGTGTCGGCGACGATCACGCGCAGGTTGTCGCTGGCGCGGTCGGTGGCGAGCCAGAGGAGGTGGCCGGTGTCGGCGAGCCACGCGAGCCGGAGATCCTCGCGCGTCGCGTCGGCGGAGGGCGGCGCGTCGTCGGGCTCGAACGGCGCGCCGGGCTCGCCCGCGCTCGAGTCCCACGCGCCGAGCGGCCAGCCGGGGACGCGGAGATCGATGCCGCGCAGGAGCCGGTTGCCGCCGGCGGCGATCGGCGTGCGCGGCGCGCCGTGAAGCGTCCGCGCCTGCTCGACGACCGCGGCGAGGTCGGCGGTCGCCGCGCGCGAGGCGTCGTCAGCGGCGTCGCCTTCGTCAGCCTCGGCGACGTTCGAGTCGGCGGCAGCGGGCGCGGCGGCGGCAGGATCGGCGTCGGGCTCGTCCATCGAGGCGGCGAGGATATACCCGCCGGCGCCGTGGCC
>DASZXE010000722.1:0-4154 GCA_035546475.1 Kofleriaceae bacterium | reverse complement strand
GCATCGCCGCGACGCTATCACGACCGCCGGCGATCCGCTGATCGCGGCTCATCGTGGCGGATCGCACGCGCCGCAGGCCCGGTCGCGCTCGATCTTCCCTCGATCGCCCCTCGGTCGCGCCTCGGCCGCAACCGGACGCCGCGATGGCGACGTCGTCAGACAGCGACCGACCCGCTGCGAACCTTGCCGTTGCATGGGATGCAATGGGTCGCGTGAAACGAAGGTGTAACGCCGGTCCCTCCCGTTCCGGCGACCACCGACCCTACGGTGGGGGCGAGAGGAAGATCACCATGTTCACGTCACGCAGAGCCTTCGCCTTCGCCGCCTTCGCCGCCCTCGCCAGCCTCGCCGCCTGCGGCGACAACGGGGGCACGACACCCCCGACTCCCGACGCCGGCCCGCAGCAGCAAGGCGCGATCGTCCTCGCCGAGCGCGTCTTCCAGCCGATGGGCCGCTCCTACTACGTGAGCGTCGTCTCCGAGATGCCGACCGCGCCGCTCGATCGCACGAAGGCGCTCGAGCTGACCAGCGCCGACATCGAGGTCTTCAACGGCAACGTCTACATCCGCGATCGCAACACGAACATCATCAGCCGCTACACGGTCGGCGACGATCTCTCGCTGACGAAGGATGGCGAGGTCAGCTTCGCCAACACCGGGCTGCCGTCGTCGCGCGCGTACACCGCCTACCTGTCGCCGAGCCTCGCGTTCATCCTCGACAGCGCCGACCTCAAGATGATCGGCTGGGATCCGACGGCGATGCGGCTCACCGGCGACACCATCCCGCTCGACTTCCTCGCCAAGCCGATGCTGCCGACGACGTCGCTCGGCCAGCCGACCCGCGTCGGCGACAAGGTGATCATCCCGGTGAGCTGGGAGGACGACGACAACCTGCTGATCGAACCGGGCATCGGCGCGGCGCTCATCCTCGACTCGAACATGACCGCGCCGCCCACGCTGATCGAGGATCCGCGGGTCGGCGGCGGCTACGTCGTCTGGGGCTTCGGCAACGACGCCTACGTCGGCGGCACCGTCGGCGGCGACCTGAAGCTGTTCGGCCACACGCCGAGCGGCGCGGCGGTTCCGCACTCCGGCGCGGTGCGCCTCAAGGCGGGCGCCACCGCCTTCGATCCCGGCTTCGCCGTCGACCTCGACGCCGCGACCGGCACCATCGGCGCCTGGGGCATCCACATGCTCGATCCGACGCACGTGCTGGCGCAGATCCTCGACCCGGCGACCGATCGCGCGAGCATCACGACGCCCGACGACTTCTACGACTCGACCAGCTTCTTCTACGTGATGCTCGACACGACGACGAACCAGTGGACGCGGCAGACCGCGATCCCGGCCGGCGGCATCGGCAACGCGCAGGAGCACGTCATCGACGGCACGCTCTACGTGCAGGTGACCGGCGACAGCGGCGCCGAGGTACACCCGGTGACGGCGGCGGCCGGCATCGGGCCGAAGGCCTTCGACGTGCCGAGCGGCGACCTCTGGTTCGCCCGCCGCCTGCGCTAGCCAACGGTCAGGGGTTGGCCAGAACCAACCCTCTCGTCGATCGATCAGCCTCGGGGAGGAACCCCGAGCCCGATCTCCAGCCACGCTCGGAGCCTTCAGAAGTCGAGTGTGGACTTCACGTAGAAGGCGCGCCCCGGCCGCTGCACGCCGTAGAAGTCGTAGGCCGCGCGGTCGAACAGGTTCTGGACCTCGGCGGTGAAGCCGAGCCGCACGGTGCGCGCGCGGACCCGGTAGCCGAGGCCCAGCGCGCACAGCACCTGCGACGGGATGGTCTGCTTGAAGGCGGGGATGCCGGCGCTCTCCCAGCCGCGGTAGAAGCCGCGGACGTAGCGCGCGCTGAAGGTGAGGTCGACGTCGTCGTCGGGGAACGCGAGGCCGTGGAGCTGCGCGCGCGCGCTGCCGTTGGCGAACAGCCACGGCTGGTTGGGGATGCGGTCGCCGTCGTACGCGGCGAACTCGCCCTCGCTCGACGTGTTGCGGAAGTCCTGCCAGGTGAGGTTGCCGTCGAGGGCGAGGTAGTCGCCCGGCGAGGTCCAGCCGGCGGAGCCCTCGACGCCGACCGAGCGCGCCGAGAAGACGTTGTGGTAGCCGAGGAAGCGCTCGTCGCCGAGCAGCACGATCAGGCTGCCGGCCTCCCGCAGGAAGGCGTTGGCGTCGAGCCGGAACGCGCCGGCCGGGGTCCCGCGCCGGTCGATCGCGACGCCGAGGTTCGCGTTGTGGCTGGTCTCGGGGGCGAGGTCGAGGTTCGCCTGGACCAGGCGGCCGTCGCCGAACACCTCGTCGGGGCCGGGCAGCCGCGTCGCCCACTCGTAGGAGAGCTTGGCCCAGATCCAGTCGCGGAAGCGCAGCCGCAGCATGTCGCCGGCGCCGGCGTGCTCGTCGTCGTGGTCGTGCGACTTCACGACGTCCGCGAACACCGGGATGGTGGCGCGGGTGACGTCGAGGTAGCCCTTCACGAACACGACGTTCTCGAGCCGCTCGTCGAACCGCACGAGCTCGTCCTCGGCGCCGGCGACCAGCGTGAAGAGGCTCTTGCGCGCGCGCAGCGGGTCGAGCGAGGTCGGCGTGCGCAGGCGGCGCTCCTCGCCGGTCGCGGTCGTGAACGTGGGCGCGACCGAGACGCGCACGACCTGGTTCGCCGACGGCGCCCAGCGGGCGTTGAAGCGGCCGTAGGCGCCGTGGCGCCACTGCCACTCGTCGTGCGGGACCGCCTCGATCTCTCCGCCGTTGGCGCGGTGGGCGACGCAGTGTCCGTACCAGTCGTAGACGCAGGTCGCGACATCGAGGAGGCGGGTCCGATCGAAGCCGTAGCCGGCGGTGAGATCGGCGGTGACGTCGTCGGAGAGCTGGCGCTCCCAGGTGAGCGCGGCACCGGTGCTGGCGTCGGCCGTGGTCACCTCGCCGTACGGCACGGTCATCACCGGGTTGGTCGGCAGGTCGTGCGACAGGTCGGTGCCGAAGAGCCGCAGCACGAGGCGCTTCGCCCACGGGCGCCGGAGGAAGCCGACCTCGAGCGCGCCACCGCCCGCGCGGTAGTCGCCGTGGAAGAGCGGCACCGTCGCCGGCGAGAGCTGCCCGAAGTCGTCCGTGACCCGGACATGGACCTTGTAGTCGTTGGCGCTCGCGTCGAAGAAGCCGCCGAGGCGTGCGAAGAGGCCGGTGTGCGCGTCCCACTCCTGCACGCTCGCGGTCAGGCGATGGGTCGCGAACGAGCCGAGCTGGTACGAGAAGTCGCCGTGGACGCCGCGGCGAGGGTGCTGGCTGACGAGGTTGACCGCGCCGCCGAGGGCGTCGGCGCCGAACCGCACGGGGACGACGCCGCTGTAGATCTCGACGCGCTCGATCAGGTTGACCGGGACGTCGGCGATGCCGAACGGATAGCCGACGAGGTGGAGCGGCAGGCCGTCGAGGAAGAAGCGGACCTGCTCGTCGGTGAAGCCGTTCATCGAGAAGCGCAGGTCGGAGCCGAGGCCGCCCGACCGCTGCACGCTCACGCCCTGCGTGCGGGCCAGCACCTCGCCGAGATCGGCGGTCTGCTGCTTCGCGTGCTCGGTGTCGACGACCTGCACCGCGGCGGACGACTGCTCGAGCTGCCTGCCCTCCGACGGAGCGACGACGGTGGTCTGGTAGCTGGCGGGCGGATCGTCGGCGCGGGCCGGGGCCTGGAGGGCGGCGAGCAAGATGAGCGCACCGCACGCTCGGGTGGTCAGGGTCATGCCGGGTTACTCCTCGAGCCGGAAGCGGCAGGTCCAGGTGACGCGGACGGCGACCGCGGCGCCGCGCTTGCGGCCGGGGACGAAGCGGAGCTGGCGCGCGACGGCGAGCGCCGCCTCGTCGAAGCCGTGGCCCGCGCCCTTGACGACGTGGACGTCGGTGACGCGGCCGCCGGCGTCGACGACGAGCGCGAGGACGACCTCGCCCTCGAGGCCGAGCCGCTCGGCGGCGGCCGGGTACGCCGGGCGGACGTCGCCGACCAGGCGGGGCTGGGCATCGACGTCACCGGCGGCGTATGGGCCGGTAGGCGAGGCAGGGCCCGCCGGCCCGTGGCCACCATCGCCGGCGCCGGCGGCCGACCCGTGCTCGGCGGAGGCCGGCGCGCCGGCGTCCGCACCGGCCCCGAGCGGCGCGGGCGCGATC
>DASZXE010000721.1:0-3600 GCA_035546475.1 Kofleriaceae bacterium | reverse complement strand
GGTGCGGGCGCCCGCGCTTGGCGGTCAGGATCTCGCGCGTCGTCCCCGACCACGGCGGCGCGCCGGTCAGCATCTCGGCGAGCACGACGCCGGCCGCGTAGACGTCGGCGGCCGCGGTGACCACCGTCCCCTCCGCCTGCTCGGGCGCCATGTAGGTCGGCGTGCCGGCGATGACGTCGCTGGCCACCGCGCGGGTCGCGGCGATGCCGAAGTCGGTGATGACGACGCGGCCGTCGCGATCGACGAGCAGGTTGTCGGGCTTGATGTCGCGGTGGATGACGCCGGCGTGGTGGGCGGCGGCGAGGCCGTCGAGCAACTCGACGGCGACCGCGACCGCGCGCGGCACCGGCAGCCGGCCCTGCGCGCGGATGCGCGTGGTCAGCGCCTCGCCGTCGACGAGCTCCATGGTGAAGAAGGCGACGCCGTCGAGCGTGCCGGCCTCGAAGATGCGGGCGACGTTGCGGTGGGTGACCCGGCGCGCCAGCTTCACCTCGTAGCGGAAGCGGGCCAGGACCTCGGGCTGGGTGGCGAGGTCGCCGCGCACCACCTTGAGCGCCACCACCTCGTCGAGCTCGCGGTCGCGCGCCCGGTAGACGGCGCCCATGCCCCCCTGGCCGAGGAGCGCGAGCAGCTCGAAGCGCCCGCCGAGCGTGCGCCCGACGAGCGCCTGGGCGTCGTGGCCTTCCACCACGCCATCGTCGAGCCGGCGCGTGCCGGAGGCAAGTCTGCGCGCAATGAGCCCGGTTCTGGAGGGCGCCCGCCGGGGGCGACCGGTCAGGAGCCGAAGGCCCAGCGCGACCAGGACGCGGCGGTCTCGTAGGCCGACGACGCGGCGTTGCCGATCGCGGAGGTCGTGTTGTCGTAGGCGTTGCCGATCGCGTCGGTGGTGGCGTGGTAGCCGTTGGCGACGGCGTCGGACGTCGCGTTGTAGGCATTGCCGATCGCGTCGGTGGTGGCGTGGTAGCCATTGGCGACGGCGTCGGACGTCGCGTTGTAGGCATTGCCGATCGCGTCGGTCGTGGCGTGGTAGCCATTGACGACCGCGTCGTTGACCGCCTGCGGGATCTCGACGGACGCGTTGACGTCCCAGTTGACGACGCCGGCGCTGCCGTGGAAGTTGCCGCCGAGCTCGTAGCGGCCGTCGCCGTCGGCGTCGCCGAGGTGGACGCCGCCGCCGATGCCGGGCGTGCTGAGGCCGACGCCGACCTTCGCGTCGCCGTAGATCTCGCCGTCGGCGTGGGCGTCGGGCACGCCGACGTGGCCGTACAGCTCGACCGCGTTGGCCGCGGCCTCGACGCGCTCGGTGCTGAGCTCGCCGGACAAGGCGCCGATGCGGATGCCGCCGCCGACGTCGGTGTCGCCGATGTGCGTGTTGACGCCGGCATCGATGATCGAGACCGAGCCGGACACGCCGGCGTCGATGCCGTGGAAGCCGGTGTTGAGGCCCTCGTGGGTCTCGCCGGTGATGCCGAGGTTCGCGTGCGCCTCGGCCTCGCCGCCGAACAGCTTGAGGTCGAACGTCGAGTTGTCGCCGATCGGCGTCGTCAGGTGCTCGCCCGCGAACTCGACCGAGGCCGACGGCGCGAGCGGGTTGAGGTCGGCGTGGCCCTCGGCGGTGAAGAACTTGTCGGTCGTGCCGTCGTCGTAGTGGGCCTCGAGCTGCGAGCCCTCGAACGAGCCCTGCAGGCCGTGCCAGTCGCCGCTCCAGGTGTTGTCGTGGAACTCGGTGCCGCCGGTGCCGGCGTGATCGAGCCCGCCGTCGACGCCGGCGGTGCCGTGGTCGGCGCCGCCGAGGTCGAAGCCGTCCGTGCCGGTGTGGTCGCCGGCGAGCGAGTCGAAGCCGTCGGTGGCGCCGTGATCGGCGCCGCCGAGCGAGTCGAGACCGTCGGTGGCGCCGTGATCGGCGCTGCCGAGCGAGTCGAAGCCGCTGCCGTGGTCGCCGGCGCCGTCGACGTGGCCGAGGTCGCCGCCGCCGGCGTCGTGGGCGAAGTCGCCGCCATCGTCGGCGAGGTGGCCGAAGTCGCCGCCGAGGTCGCCGCCGCCGGTGTCATGGGCGAAGTCGCCGCCGGTGTCGTGGGCGAAGTCGCCGCCGGTGTCGTGGGCGAAGTCGCCGCCATCGTCGGCGAGGTGCCCGAAGTCGCCGCCGCCGGCATCGTGGCCGAGGTCGCCGCCGGCGTCGTGGCCGAAATCGCCGCCGAGGTCGCCGCCGCCGGCATCGTGGGCGAAGTCGCCACCGCTGACATCGCCGCCGGCGTCGTGGCCGAAATCGCCGCCGAGGTCGCCGCCGCCGGCGTCGTGGCCGAAATCGCCGCCGAGGTCGCCGCCGCCGGCGTCGTGGCCGAAGTCGCCACCGCTGACATCACCGCCGGCGTCGTGGCCAAAGTCGCCGCCGCCGTCGTGGCCGAAGTCACCGCCGGCGTCATGGCCGATGTCGCCACCGGCGTCATGGCCGATGTCGCCGCCCGCATCGTGGCCGACGTCGCCGCCGCCGTAGTCACCGCCGCCGCCGTAGTCGCCACCGCCGAAGTCACCGCCGCCGCCGTAGTCGCCGCCGCCGAAGTCGCCGCCGTAGTCGTCACCGCCGGTGACGAGGTCGAGGGACTCGTGCGAGAGATCGATACGGGCCATGGCGTGCTCCGGCGGTGGATGAGAAGGAGGGAGTGGAGGAGGGAGGGAGAGCTGCAGGGGAGGGGAGAGGCGAGACGCGGCAATGCGAACGCGATGCCAGCACCAAGTGCGCGTCATCGTGTGATCGATCGTGTGCACACCGAGGCGTGCAGGCTCCGACCTGTCGACTCGAGTCTCCGCCGCGGGTCAGGGCGCCGCGCCGGAGCCCGCAGCGGAGCCCGCGCCCGATCCCGCGCCCGTCGCCGCGCCCGCGCCCGCCGCCGGCGCCGCGAGCCGCACCTTCCCGTCGATCCCCACCTTGCGCCGCTCCGGCGGGAGGCTCGCGTCGTCGATGTCCGCCTCGACGAACGACACCTCGAGCGCCGGGTCGATCTCGTCACCGATCGTCTGCACCACCGCCGGCAGCGGCGGCTGGTCGCCGTCGAACGAGATGGTCACCGGCTGCCCCACCTTGATCATCCCGACCTGCTTGCGCGGCACCGCGAACCGCACCAGCAGGTCGCGCACGTCGAACACCTGCGCGATCGGCGTCCCCCGCGTCGCCATCTCGCCCGCCGCCACCTTGATCGCCGCCACCACGCCGCCGATCGGCGCGGTGATCCTCGTGTTGTCCAGCGCCTTCTGGAGCTGGGCGAGCTGCGCCGTCGCCACGTCGAACTGGCCCTTCGCCGCCGCGTACGCCGCCCCCGCCTTCGCGACGTCGGCCAGCGCCGACTTCACCGCCTCGCGCGACGAGCCGCCGCTCCGGTAGATCCGCTGCTCGAGCTCCGCGCGCCGGCGCGCGTCGGCCCCCTCGACCGCCGCCGCCGCCATCTGCCCCTTCGCGGCGTCGACGTTGCCCTGCGCCGCCGCCACCTGCTCCTGGATCTGCGAGGTGTCGAGCTCCGCGATCGGGTCGCCCTGCGCCACGGTCTGCCCCGACGTCACCAGCACCTTCTCGATGCGCGCGTCGACCTCGGCGATGATCGTCTT
>DASZXE010000720.1:0-13660 GCA_035546475.1 Kofleriaceae bacterium | reverse complement strand
GCCGCCCACGCGCGCATCCGCGCCGACTCGGATCTGATCGAGGACCTCGACGCCATCCTCGCCGCGCGCGCCGACGGCCTCCGCCCGGCCCGCCTGCGCGACGGCGGCCTCGACGTCGCGACCGCGCTCGCCGTCGATCGCGCGGCGCGCCAGCTCGAGCGGCTCGCGCGCACCGATCGCGCCGCGCCGCCGACCGACGCCGCCGTCGACGAGGCGCTCCGCTTCTGCATCCTCGCCGGCTATCCCGACCGCGTCGGCCGTCGGCGGGCGCGCACGTCGGAGATCGTCTTCGCCGGCGGCGGCAGCGGCACGCTCGCGCCGTCGTCGGTCGTCCTCGACGCCGAGCTGCTGGTCGCCGTCGACGCCAGCGAGGTCGCCCGCGGCCGGGTGCAGATCCGCCGCGCCAGCGCGATCGATCCGCTGTGGCTGCTCGACCTCGCGCCCGACCGCGTCGCCGACACCGACGAGCTGGTCTGGAACCGCGCCGCCGAGCGGGTCGAGCGCGCGCAGCGCACCAGCTACGACGGCCTCGTCATCGACGAGCGCCTCGATCCGGCCGGCGCCCGCACCGATCCGCGCGCGGCCGCGATCCTCGCCCGCGAGGCGCTCGCCGCCGGCATCGAGCGCTTCGTCGACCTCGACGCCCTCGCCGCGCTGCGCGCCCGCGTCGGCTTCGCCGCCCGCTTCCTGCCCGGCCTCGTGCCGCCCGGCAACGACGCGCTCGCCGCGCTGCTCACCCGCGCCTGCGAGGGGATGACCTCGTTCGCCGAGCTCCGCCGGGCGCCGCTGCTCGACCTCCTCGCGGCGTCGGTCAGCGAGCACCGCGCCGCGCTCGATCGCCTCGCGCCGACCCACGTGCAGCTCGCGCGCCGCCGGGTCGCCGTCCACTACGAGCTCGATCGGCCGCCGTGGATCGCATCGCGCCTCCAGGACTTCTTCGGCCTGCCGCGCGGCCCCGCGGTCGGCGGCGGTCAGGTCCCGCTCGTCCTCCACCTGCTCGCGCCCAACCAGCGGCCGGTCCAGGTCACCGAGGACCTCCCCGGCTTCTGGCAGCGTCACTACCCCGATCTCCGCCGCCAGCTCATGCGCCGCTATCCCAAGCACGCCTGGCCGGAGGACCCCATGACCCTCATCGCCGACGACTGATCACGCCGCGCGCCGAGTCGCGAGCCCTTTCGTCACCGCCGCGCAGGAGCGGCGCAACCGCGACCGGGCCGCCGGGTCCTACGGGGCGATGGGGAGCCGACGCGGGCAAGAGACGAGGGCGCTCGCGAGCGTCGTCGCGGCGGCGGCCGGCCTCGCGCTGTTCGGCGCGGGCGTGCGCCACGGCAGCCACCACGGCCTGACGTGGTTCCTGCTCGTGCTCGTCGGATCGTCGCTGGCGGCGCCCGGCCTCGTGCTCGTGCTCGACCGTATCGGCCGCGCGCAGCCACGGCGGGGCGGCTCGCGCGCTGCGCTCCCCGTGGCCAGGGCCGTGCACGCCCCGGCGACTCGAGCGCAAGCCGGGCCCGGTGACGTCGACCTCGAGGCCGACGACTTCCTGCGCGCGGCCGCCCGGCGCCGCCGTCGCCTCACGCTCACGCTGCGCTCGGCGCCCGTGTGGCTGGGCCTCGTCGCGATCGCCGGCCAGGTGCCCGACTGCGGGCATCCAGCACCGCCCGGCCTCGAGCGCGCGGCTGACCGGCTCTGCGCCTGCGACGACATGCGCTGCGCCGAGAGCGTCATGAAGGAGATCTCGAGAGTGAGGGAGTCCGGCCGCCGGCCGAACCACGCGCAGAGGGACCGACTCCTCACGGTCGCGAAGAAGATGGCCGACTGCCAGAAGCGCCTGATGATGGCCGCCATGCCCCCGCCGGCGCCGGCCCGGCGGGCGCCGCGGTGATCAGGTGGTGCCGTTGGGCCAGAGGACGTGGTAGGTGCGGTGGCTGAGGAGGAGCTGGGTGTACTCCTCGAGGTCGCCGCCGGAGTCGCGCAGCACGGCGAAGTTGAAGTCGACGAGCGCCAGCGCGTCCGACAAGGCCGCCATCACGACGTCGATGCGCGGCGGCGGCTCGGGATCGTTCGCCCACGACGCCAGCTTCGAGCGGATCTCCTCGAAGTGCGGCCGCGTGCGCGCGTTGAGCTGCTGGATGCGCGCCGGCCGCAGCCAGCTCAGCACCAGCGCCGACATCGCCCGCACGTCCGACGCCATCGCGTCCGGCGACAGCGACGGCTCGACGAGCCCGATCATCGCCGGCTGCACCATCTGCGTCTCCGGCGCCGCCTTGAACGCCAGCGCGCCGGCGTGGACGTTGTTGTGCGCCATGCCGTTCTCATGCAGCAGCGCGACCTGCCGCACGACGAGGAACGCCAGCGCCAGCGCGCCGTCGATGTGCAGGTCGACCTCGGCGAGCAGGGTGCCGAACCGCGGATCGTCGATGAACTCGCTGAACAGCAGCAGCGAGCCGGTGTCGGTGTCGAGGATGACCTTGTGCAAGGTCGTCATCAGCCCGCGCCGCACCTTCTTCAAGGTGGGCAGGTAGACCTGCGTCCAGGCGTCGACCAGCGCGCGCGGGTCGGCGAGCTGGTGCAGATCGATCACCGTCACCAGCTTCGGGAAGGTGTTCGCGTCGGGGAACTGGCCGGCCGCCAGCAGATCGACGCGCGGCGCCGCGACGAAGATCGGGTGGCCCTTCACCCGGCCGAGCGACTTCTGCAGCTCGTAGCCCCAGGTGTAGAGCGCCGCCTCCGCCAGCTCGACCTGCGGGCGCGTCACCGACTCGTCGCGCCGCCGGTTGAAGACCGACTGCAGCCGCTGCGCGCGGTCGAGCACCGGCGCGCCGATCGTCGCCGACGCGAAGAACTTGGCGTCGACCTCGCGGTCGTCGAGCTCGGGCAGCACCGAGCGCAGGTCGGCGATGATCGACGAGACCCGCTGGTAGCGGTGCGACGGGTCGCGCTCGAGGCAGCGCTCGATCACCGGCCGCAGCGCGCGCGGCACCGTGTCCGGATAGTGCACGCGGCTCTGGCCGTCGATGACGATGCCGTCGCCGATCCGCAGGAGCAGGCCCCACATGTCGTCGGTCGGCCCGTACGGGAGCTGGTCGGTGAACAGCGCGTGCAGGGCGCCGCCGACCGCGAAGATGTCCATCGTCGGGCCGACCGGCAGCTCCGACAGCCCGGGATCGACCGTCTCCGGCGGCACCGAGTAGCCCGGCGACCCGAAGATGCGGCCGCGGTAGTGGCTGGCGTAGGTGCCACCGGTGACGTCGTCGAGCGACAGCGTGAGGTCGAAGTCGAACAGGTAGGCGATCGACGCGCGGTCGTCGAGCAGGATGTTGCGCAGCGTGAAGTCGCGGTGGAGCAGCCGCGTGTCGTGCAGGTGGCCGAGCGCGTCGAGCGCCTGCATGAGGAGCTGGGTGCGCGCGCGCGCCGTGAGCTGGTGGCGGCTGATCGCCTCGAGCAGCGTCGGCCCCATGCGCGGCGTGACGAACAGGTAGTTGTCGGCGATCGGCGCGGCCGCGTAGATCGGCAGCAGCCCCGGGTGCGACAGCGCGGCGATGCGCGCGACCGCCGCCAGGTTGATGTGGTGGTCGCGCCGCGTGACCTCGTCCGAGCGGATCTGCTGGAGGTAGTTGGCCTGGAACGTCTTGCCGACCACCGGCTCGACGATCCCCTGGCCCTCGAGCCGCCGCTCCATCTCGCAGACGGTGCCCATGCCGCCCGACGCCAGGTGAATCCCGAGCGTGCGGTAGAGGTAGCGACCCGATCGCACGATCAGATCGGGCCGCATCAGGTCGTCGGCGCGCAGGGCGCCGAGTTGGGTGTTCTCCACCCAGGGCGGGGGAATCATGGAGGCCGCGACTCCTGACTGTAGCCTTGGGGACGAGGCGGCGGCAACCGCCCGGGAGGAAAGGCTTTCGGCACGCCGGCCCCGGGCGCGCGACCCGGCTCACCCTCGGGCGCGACCGCCCCGGCGCCGTCGGTGCGGCGCGCGGGCGGCATATTGTCGCAAGGCGGCTCGTCGACGTTCGCGATCCCCCATCGACCGTGGTACCTGCACCTGTCCCGCCGCATCTCATGCGCCGGGGCGCAGTCCATGCTCGAACACCGCATCGCCAAGCTCGCCGCCGTGTTCGTCTTCCTGATGCTCGTCATCGGCGGCACGGTCAACGCGACGGGCTCCAGCCTCGCCTGCGAGTGGTGGTTCACCTGCAAGGGCAGCCTGTTCCCGCACATGAGCGGTGGCGTGCTGTTCGAGCACGGCCACCGCATGTGGGGCTGGGTCGTCGGGCTCCTGCAGATCACGCTGACCGTGCTGCTCGTCCGCCGCCGGCCCGACCTGCGCCGCCTGCCGTGGCTGACGCTCGCCATGGTGCTGGTCCAGGGCTCGCTCGGCATGATGACCGTCAAGTACAAGCTGCCCTGGTTCATCTCGACCGCGCACCTGCTGCTCGGGATGAGCTACTTCGCGACGCTGCTGTACGCCGCGTACGTGACCCGGCCGCCGGTCGGGCCGCTGCCCGAGGAGGCCAACCGCCGCCGCGCGCGCCTGGCCGAGCTGGGCACCAGCCGCCGCTGGATCTTCGTCGCGTTCGGTGTGCTGGTGGTCCAGATCTTCCTCGGCGCGATGGTCCGCCACTTCGCGGCGTGGGGGCAGTGCCTCGGCATGCCGGCCTGCACCGTCTCCGGCGACTACTTCCCGCACGGCTTCCTGCCGCGCATCCACATGATCCACCGCGGCTTCGGCGTCCTCACCGCGATCGTGACGATCGTCGCCGGCGTGCAGGTCGCGCGGCACGCGCGGTCGTGGCCGCGGCTGCGGCTGCTCGCGCTGGCGGCGCCGGTCATCGCGTGCGCGCAGGTGACGCTCGGCATCCTGACCGTCCTGACCTGGCGTGCGGTGCCGATCGCGGTCGGCCACTTCGCCGGCGCGACGGCGCTGTGGGGCCTCTGGATCGGCATGTGGATCATGACGGGGTCGGGGCGGCGCTCGATGGCGGGTGGTGACACCGCCGCGGTGGTGCCGTGAGCGCGCGAGCGACCGCCGCCGAGGTGCGGGTCGCGCCGGCCGACCTGCTCGCGCTGGTGAAGCCGAACATCGCCATCATGGCGCTGCTCACCGCCGCCGGCGGCATGAGCCTGGCGCCCGGCGCGCTCGGCAACTGGGGCGTGACCGTGCTCCTGCTCGGCACCGCGCTCATCGTCGGCGCGGCGAACACGCTCAACATGTACCTCGAGCGCGACATCGACTGCCTGATGTCGCGGACGAAGACGCGGCCGCTGCCCGCGCGCCGGCTGGCGCCGCAGGTCGCGCTCGTCTTCGGGCTCGCCCAGGCGGCGATCGCGGTGCCGCTCTTGACGTTCGGGCTCGGCCCGACCGGCCCGCTCACCGGGCTGCTCGCCGTCATCGCCTTCGTGACGTACGTGCTCGTCTACACGCCGATGAAGCAGCGGTCGCACATCGCGACCTGGATCGGCGCGGTGCCGGGCGCGATGCCGGCGCTGATGGGCTGGACGGCGGTGACCGGGCGCGCCGACCTCGGCGGGCTCGCGGTCTTCGGCGTGCTGTTCTTCTGGCAGATCCCCCACTTCCACGCGATCGCGCTCTACCGCAGCAAGGAGTACGAGCGCGCGGGCCTGGTGACGCTGCCGGGCGCGCGCGGGACCGCGGCCGCGCGCCGCGAGATCGCCGGCTACGCGCTCGTGCAGCTCGCGGTGAGCCTCGCGCTCTATCCGCTCGGCGTGTCGGGGCTCGGCTACCTCGTCGTGGCGGCCGGCGGCGGCGTCGCCTACGCGGCGTACGCGATCGCCGGGCTGCGCGGCGGCGACGCGCGCTGGGCGCGGCGGCTGTTCCTGGCGTCCATCGTCTACCTGCCGGTCGTCTTCACCGCGATGGTGATCGATGGCCGCGTCTGACGAGCGATGAGCGGGGCCGAGCCGCCCGCCGGTGCCGGGCTCGACGCGATCGTGACCGCGGTGGCCGACGAGGCCGGTGGCCAGGCCGGGCGCGGCGACGACGTCGTCGACGATCTGCCGGCCGGCATCGTCAGCGCGCGCCGGCTGGCGGCCGGGACCCGGCCCGGTCGTCCGTTCTTCGGACAGCCGATCGCGTGGCTCGCCCTCGCGGTCGCGCTGGTGATGGTGCCGATCGCCGGCGCGATCGTGCAGAGCGGCTGGGGCTGGAAGCGGATCCACCCGGCGCTCAACGCGGTGCTGAACGGCTCGAGCGCGGTGTTCCTGATCGCGGGCGGCCTCGCGGCGCGGCGGCGCGCGTTCGGCTTCCACCGGCAGGCGATGCTGACCGCGCTGACCATCTCCGGCGTGTTCCTGGTCAGCTACATCGTCCGCTTCGCGACGACGGGCGCGCACCGCTACCCGGGCAGCGGCGCCGATCGCACGGCGTACCTCGTCATCCTCGCCACCCACACCGTCTGCGCCGCCGCCGCGCTGCCGCTGGTGCTGCGCGCCGTCTGGCTCGCGCTGCGCCGCCGCTTCGCCGCCCACCGCCGCCTCGTCCGCATCGCCTACCCGGTCTGGCTCTACGTCTCCATCACGGGCGTCGTCGTCTACGTGATGCTGTACCACCTCGCCGAGCTCTGACCGGATGCGCCTGCCCGCTCTCCTGGATCTGGCTCCTTACCCAGCCCCCTCCCCCGCAGAGCGGTCACGGCGTCCGCGCAGGCGGGCGACCGGCCCTGCGCCCGCGCCGGTGGGTCGCTGACCATGTGCGAGCTGCTCGGCATGGAGTGCAACGTCCCGACCGACATCGTCTTCTCGTTCTCGGGGCTGGCGCTGCGCGGCGGCGCGAAGGGGCCGCACGCCGACGGCTGGGGGCTGGCGCTCTACGACGGCCCGGCGGTGCGGACGTTCCTCGAGCCGGCGGCGGCCGCATCGTCGCCGCTCGCGACCTACGTGCGGCGCAACCCGATCAAGACGCTGCTCGCGATCGCGCACGTCCGCAAGCGCACGCGCGGGCCGGTCTGCCTGGCCAACACCCATCCGTTCGTGCGCGAGCTGTGGGGGCGATCGTTCACGTTCGCGCACAACGGGACGGTGCGGCGCGTGCGGCGGTGGAAGCTCGGCCGCTTCGAGCCGATCGGCACGACCGACAGCGAGTACGCGTTCTGCGTGCTGATGGCGGGGCTCGAGCGGCGGTTCTCGCGCTATCCGCGGCGGCCGAGCGAGCTGTGGCAGGCGGTCGCCGAGCTGGGCGGCGAGCTCGGCGGCGACGGCACGTTCAACTTCCTGCTCGGCGACGGGCGCCACCTGTACGCGCGGTGCGCGACGCGGCTGCACCACCTCATCCGGCGCGCGCCGTTCCGCCGGGCGACGCTCGCCGACGACGATCTGGCGGTCGACTTCGCCGCCGAGACGACGCCGCGCGACCGGGTCGCGATCGTCGCGACGATGCCGCTCACGCGCGACGAGAGCTGGATCCAGGGGACGCCCGGCCACCTCTGGGTCTTCGACCGCGGCACGCTGCTCGCGACGCTGCCGTCCGCCTGACGCCGCGCCGCCGCCCGGGTCGCCGCGGCCGCGCCTGGCGCGCCGCCGAACGGGGCGCGGTCAGTCGGTGCAGGTCGAGGGCAGCGTGCGGACGCCGCCGGGCGTCATGCAGTGCGGCCCTGGGTCGTCGAGCAGCGGCCGGCAGCCGAACACCTGCTGGCGATCGTGGCAGCGGCCGACCAGCCGCTCGGCTCGCTGACCGGCGGGGCAGGTGAAGGCGGGCGGCAGCTCGGCGGCGGGGATCGGCTCGAAGCCGGTCGCCATGCAGGCGCTCTCGCACTCCTGGTGCGAGTGGCACGGCTTGCCGGCGTCGTGCGTGGGACAGTCGCACGACTCGTAGCCGAGCATGCCGGCCGGTCCCCAGTCGCCGCCGCAGGCCTTGCACGCGGCGACGGCGGCGGCGCGCGCCGGATCGTCGACGGACTCGATCGACGTCGTCGCGCGCTGCTCGTGGCCGTCGCCGTCGATGGCGACGACCGTCACCGGCGAGCTGCCGGGCGCCGGCCGGCCCGGCACCGCGAGGGCGAGCGGCCGGCCGCGGCTCGCGACCTGCGTGCCCCGGTCGTACTCGCGGATCCAGCGGCCGCTGTCGCCGACGATCACCTGCCTCACGCTGACGGAGCCGGCGCCGCACCAGGCGACGTCGAGCGTGCCCTCGCCGCCGACGGAGAAATGGTGGTCCCAGCGGGCGGCGATCGGTCCGCGCGGCCGCGCCACGAGGCCGCTCGCCCCATCGCACAGCCGCGTCATCTCCTCGGCCTGCGTCGCGTTCGGCGCGAGGTCGACCGGCGGTCGACCGCCGCCACCATCGTCGACGACCGCCGGCCGGCTCCGCGCCGGCGCTCGCGGCGGCGTCGACCCGCAGCCGAAGGCCAGCAACAACACCGGGGCAGCGGCAGCGGTCGCGCGCATGGCTCCATCATGCGACACCGCCGGCGCGCCCGCGTTCCACCCGCCCGCGGCGTTCGCCTCGCCCGCCTCCGCGCGTTGCCATGCCAGGCCCGCTGCATCCGCCTCGCTTGCCGCGGCGCACCACCGTTCCACCAGCCCCGCGGCGTTCGCCTCGCCGGTCGCGGCGCCGCCGCTACGCCTTGGCGCGGCACGCATCGCAGCGTGCGAAGCCGCGCGGCACGGAGGCGCCGCACTGTCCGCACTTCGTGGGCGCGCCGTCGAGGTTCGGCAGGGTCGCGGCGAACGCGGCGTGCTCCTTCTCGGCGCGCCGGACGGCGAACCAGCGCCGGATCATCCCGCCGAGGCCGCCGCCGGCGCGCGACCGCGCCTTCTCCAGCGCGGCCTGGCGGGCTCGCTCGACGGTCGCCGCCACGTCGGCAACATCGGTGCAGCGCTGGCACAGGTAGTTGCCCTCCTCGTCGAAGGTCGTGTCACCGACCGGCACCTTCGCTGCGCATCGCGCACACGCGACCGTCTGCATCGCCTCACCGTAGCCGGGCGCGCTCGTGATGTCTCCTCCTCCTGGTACCGATCGGTCGCCTACTTGGATACCGTCACGGCGACGCGGGTAGGGTGCCGCTCTCTGTCCCCGCCCGGCCCCGCCGAGTCCCGGCCACGGGATCTGCCCGGTGGGCGCGCCACCACCGGTCGGCCGATCGCGAGCCCATGCGCGCGGCTCGCGCCGGCCGGTCCGCTCGCGCCGGCGCTACGGCTTGCCACCTCCCGGCGGCGCGTTGTCGCGACCTCCCCCTGAAGGCTTGCCCGTGCCGCTGGGCCATCCGCCGCCCTTGTTCCCGCCGCCACCTGAACCGCCACCGCCGCCACCGGGCTTGCCGCCCCCGCCACCAGCGCCCGGTCTACCGCCACCGCCACCACCGGACTTGCCGCCTCCGCTCTTGCTCATCGCCTCTTGCCTCCCGTGCCTCATCGGCACTCATGACCAACGCGGCACTCGCCGGCGCTGTTCCCGAAGCAAGCTGAGGACGACCGAACCGCTCGCAAGGGGGATGTGTGACGCCCGCCCCGCTACTCGGCAACCGGCGAGTCCGCCGACATCGGGGGCGTCGGCGGCCGGCACTTCCCATCGAGGTCCTTCACGAACGCATCGAGGCTCGGGCTTCGGCTGCGAGCGTCGTCGACATCTCGGCGTCTGCGGAAGCCACCAGCCACGGTTTCGTACGCAGCCGGGAACTTCTCGTCACCGCCAGCGAGCCCGCGTTGCCCACGCTTCCGGAGCTCGTGGCTCGCGGCTTCGCAGCAGCCCATCGTCTTCCCGGCCTTCTTGTTGTCGAAGAGCAAGGGAAGGAGCCAGCACTCGATCTCGTTGACCGGTATCGCGAAGACGAGGCTATGTCCGTGTTCGAGCAGGAACGCTGCGTCGATCAAGCCCGACAGCTTCGCGATCACGCTCGCGACGAGCTCGACGTCGGACAGGTCGCGCCCATCCTGGCGCCGCGAGACATCGAAGCCCTTCCGCTCGCACACGTCCGTGTCGACGTGGATGACGACGATGTCCGTCATCTGGAGCGCCTCGCGATACCGTCCTTGCCGTAGCCAGTCGAAGACCAGCTCCCAGTTGCCGAAGCCGGGCTTGCCGCGTTCATCGCGAACTGGCTGGATGTAGCGGAAGAACGGTTCCTGGTCGCCGCCTGCGAAGTGGGCGTCCATGATCGCCTCGAGCACGATCTGATCCGTCGGCCCCTCGGCCACGATGCCGATCCGCAGCACGTTGCCTCCCGGTCAGAAGTTCTTCGGCAACCCGCCGATATAGCCGCGAACGAAGGCCTCCGACATCCTGACCGGCGCATCGCCGTCGAGAGGTTTCGGCGGACCGATACGCTCGATCCGCGTGCTCCCATCACGGCGCCGCTGGACCACGAACAGTCGCTGTTCGTCGTCGTGGAGGTCGAGGCCGTCGAGCAACGACGGGTTGTGCGTCGTCACGATCGCCTGCTTGTCGTGCTTCTTCGCCAGAGCCACCATCGACCGCATCAACGCCGCGCACATCTTCGGGTTGAGCGACGCATCCACGTTGTCGATCGCAAAGAAGGAGGGCGTGTGGGGACTGGCGAACAGCGTGAAGTAGAAGAGCAGGAACAGGAACCCCTCGTTCGCGCTCCGCTGATCGAATGCGACGCCCTCGGGAAGGTAGCGGTCGCGGATGCGCAGCGCGCGGCCGGCCTGATCCTTGTCGGGCACATGAAGGCTCTCGAACCAGTCGAGGAGCGACAGATGGTCGTTGATCTCGTCGAGGACTCTTACGTCGGGTTGCGACGCCAAGGCTTGAAGGTGGTCCAGCAGCCCTTCACCCTTGACCCCAAGAGGCAAGATCTGACCCTCGTACGGGACGTTGCGCAGGATCGAGTTCTCTGGCGCAAACACGAAGAATTCCGGAACGACGCGCGGGGCTCCGATCAACTGTGTGATGGCCTGCCGGTTGTCCTCCGAGAGGCTCGCCAGAGCTCCGAGGATCAAGCCGGCCATCTCGACGGGAACGTCGTGGTCCTCGTTTCGGTCTTCGACACGCCACCGCACGCGTGTCGCGATCTCGCGAAGCTCATCGTCGGACAGCCCGCCAGGATTGTGGTTGACCCACTGCACGGGCTTCATCCCCGCGGTGTCCAAGCAGACGAGTCGATAGGTAGCCTCGCGCCCGGTCATCGGTTCGAATGTCACTTCGATCGGGTGCTTCGCGGGTTGCTCGAAGGCCGAGTGCATGAACTCCGGGGCAGTCACGCGGATGCCGCGGGGGGCGAGGAACTCGTTGCTGAGCTTGTCCTGCGCGGCGGCGGAGCCGAGGGCGATGGCCTCGAGGATGTTGGTCTTGCCTGAGCCGTTCTCGCCGATGAAGACGTTGAGCCGGCCGAGCTCGAGGTCGAGCTTGCGGATGGACTTGTAGTTCTCGATCGTGATGCGCTTGATCATCGTGCGAGATTTCGCGTGGCGTTTGTCAACGCGAAAGCTGGTTCGACCTTAGACGTGTGGCGGCGGCGGGGCAACAAGCCGTTGGCTGGCGCTGCGCCCGTGCAAGGGGGCGAAAGGGGCGGGGGCGTTGCAAGCGGGGGCGGGGCGCGGCATGGTGCGCGTGCGCCGGCCGGCGGTGTTGCGACCGGCGGCGCGACCTGGAGGAACCGATGGCCGATGTCTTCATCTTCGATGCTCTCCGTACGCCGCGCGGACGCGGCAAGGCCGGCAAGGGCGGGCTCTCGGGCCTGCACCCGCAAGAGGTGCTGGCCCAGACGCTCAACCACCTGGCCGACCGGCTCCACCTCGACAAGAACCTCGTCGAGGACGTGGCCATGGGCTGCGTCACCCAGGTCAAGGAGCAGGGCGCCTGCATCGCCCGCAATGCCCTCATCGCCGCCGACTGGCCCGAGGACGTCACCGGCTTCACCGTCAACCGCTTCTGCGGCTCGGGCCTCGAGGCGGTCAACTCGATCGCCGCCAAGATCGGCGCCGGCTTCATCGACGCCGGCATCGGCGGCGGCGTCGAGTCGATGTCGCGCGTCCCGATGGGCTCCGACGGCGCCATGATCGACGGCCTCAACGAGAAGCTGCGCAAGCGCCTGTTCATGGTGCCGCAGGGCATCTCCGCCGACCTGATCGCGACCCGCGAGGGCTTCACCCGCGACGACGTCGACCAGTTCGCGCTCGAGACCCAGCAGCGCGCCGGCCGCGCCATCGAGGAGAAGCGGTTCGCCCGCTCGCTGTTCGCGGTCAAGAACGACGACGGCTCGGTCGCCCTCGACCGCGACGAGCACCCGCGCCCCGACACCACCCGCGAGTCGCTCGCCGCCCTCGCCCCCGCGTTCGTGCAGCTCGGCGCCGCCGCCATGGGCCCGCACGGCGAGACGGTCGACCAGCTCGCGCTGTCGCGCTACCCCGACACCAAGGCGATCGACCACGTCCACACCGCCGGCAACTCGAGCGGCATCGTCGACGGCGCCGCCACCGTCCTCATGGGCTCCGCCGAGTGGGGCGCTCGCGCGGGCCTCAAGCCGCGCGCGCGCATCCGCGCGATGGCGACCGCCGGCGCCGAGCCGGTGATCATGCTGACCGCGCCGGCCCCGGCGTCGGCCAAGGCGCTCAAGCGCGCCGGCATGAACGCCGCCGACATCGATCTGTGGGAGATCAACGAGGCGTTCGCGGTCGTCCCGCTGCAGACGATCCGCAAGCTCGGCCTCGACCGCGACCGCGTGAACGTCAACGGCGGCGCGATCGCGCTCGGCCACCCGCTCGGCGCGACCGGCGCCATCCTGCTCGGCACCGCCCTCGACGAGCTGGAGCGCACCGGCAAGGCGACCGCGCTCATCACGCTGTGCATCGGCGGCGGCATGGGCATCGCGACGATCCTCGAGCGCGTCTGACCGCCCGCACGTCCGGCGCGCGCCCGGCTCGACGGATCGTGCGACCGGCGGCTCGTGGGGCGGCGCGAGGTGGGGTATAGGATCGCGCCATGGCGCTCCCCATCCGTGCCGCGCTTCGTTCCGCCGGCCGCTTCATGGTCAAGAACCCCGGCACCATGCTCGGCATGGCGCGCCACGCGCTCGGCATGCGGCTCGCCGTGCCGCTCGACGCGCTGCGCTGGTTCATCGCCGCCACGCCGCCCGGCAAGAAGGCGCCGCAGGACGTGACGGTGATGGCGCGGCCGCCGGCGATCGCGATCGGCGCCACCGTCGACCTGATGGGCACCACCGTGCGCGCCTCCGCCTCGATCAAGGTCGAGCAGCTCGACGTCGGCCCCGAGAGCCTCAAGGTACGCCTGCGGCTGTCGAACGTCGAGCTCAAGCTGCTCGGCGACGCGATGACGCCGGTCGCCGCGCTCCTCAAGAGCGGCGCGCTCGACCTGTCGAAGCCGGGCAACCTGGTCAAGTTCATGCCGAAGAAGCCGGATGTCCTCGTCGAGGCCGCCGACGACATCGTGGTCATCGACATCATGCGCAACCCGAAGGTGCGCCAGAACGAGCGCGTGCGCCGCGTGCTCGAGGCCCTGACGCCGGTCGTCAACGTCACCGGCATCAGCACCGACGGCGACTTCCTCGTCCTCCAGCTCAAGGCCACGCCGCTCGGCTTCCCGCGCGCGCTCAACGCGGCCCGCGCCCTCGCCGCCGGCTGACGCGTCGCTTGCGGCGCCGCCCTCCATCCCGTCCGTGCGGCCTGGCGATCGCGGCCGTCGGCGCCGCCCTCGGGCTCGCGCTCGCGGCCGCCGGGTTGCCGGCCT
>DASZXE010000719.1:0-7260 GCA_035546475.1 Kofleriaceae bacterium | reverse complement strand
TGCACGACGGCCGCTTCCCGACCCTCGCCGCCGTCGTCGAGCACTACCGCCACGGCGTCCAGCCCAACCCGAACCTCGACCCGCGCCTGCGCGGCCCCAACGGCCAGCCGCGCAACATCCAGCTCACCGATCAGGAGGCCGGCTCGCTGGTCGCCTTCATGCGGACCCTCACCGACAACGCCCTCGTCAGCGACCCCTGGTTCGCCGACCCGTTCATCACCCACTGACCTCTTCCTCCCGCGCTCCTCGACGCCGCCGGCCCCCCCCGGCGGCGTCCTCCCTTCCGGACCCGAGACTCCAGCATGGCAGTATGCTGGGTAGATGCTGCTGCGCCTGGGGACCGCCGCCGCCATCACGTTCGTGGGACTCGTCGCCTGCGCCCATCCACCGCCGAGCGAGTCACCGGCGTCGCTCGCGCACCCGTCGGATCGCTGCGACGTCGCGATCGTTCCGCCGGCGACGGTGGCGGTGCACGCGCCGGTGACTCCGCCGCCCGTTCCACGTCCCACGGCGCCGGCCACACCCGCCCAGCAGGCCACCGCACTGGCGCTGTTCGCGCAGGGCAATGACGCCCTACGGCAGGGCGCCTTCACCCGCGCCGCAGACCTCTATCGCCAGGCGCTCACCTACTGGGACCACCCGGGGATCCACTACAACCTGACCCTCGCGCTGATCAACCTCGACGAACCGCTCGAGATGTACCAGCACCTCCAGGTCGTGATTCACGCAGATCCGGCCCGGCTCGGCCCCGGTGCGCAGCAGCGAGCGCAGAACCTCCTGCGCATGGCGCAGCGTCAGATCGCCAGCGTCGAGGCCGACCTCACCGAGCCCGGCACCCAGCTCTTCGTCGACGGCGTGCCGGTCGCCGCCGGCGCCACGACCTGGAAGTCCTACGTCATCGACGGCGAGCACCTGGTGCGCCTGATGCGTGGCCCCGTCGTCCTCCGCGAGTGCCGCCTCGATGTCGACCGCGACACCCGCTCCGTCCGCATCACCTTGTAACGCCAGCCCCGTAGCCGCCGCGAGCGCAACCGACCCGTCCGATGATCCTCTGGTTCCGACGGCCGGCACCGCGCACCTTCTGGCTGGTGAGCGGCGCCGACGTGCGCGAGCTCGATGAGGCCGAGGCGGCCGCTCGCATCGACCTCCCGCCATGGCGGTGAGCGGGGGGCAGCCGCGACGTTCCTACGGCTCGCGCTTGCGCAGGCGATCGCGAAACGCCTTGAGGGCGCGATGCTGGTCGCGCTCCTCCACGAGCGTGGCCACCTCGGCGAGATCGAACCCGGGCAGGAACGCGCTCGCATGGACCCGCTCGTACTGACCATCCACGAGACCGAAGAGCTGGAACTGGCCCTGGTACCAGAACCACACCTCGCGCACGCCCAGGCCGCGGTAGACGTCGAGCTTGTTGATGCCGCCGCTGGTGAGCACGACCTCGACCGCGATGTCCGGCGGGTCGTCTTCCGCCAGCGTGCGGCCGACCGCCCAGCACTCGTCAGGCTCGATCCCGCGGACCTGCAGCTCCTCTCGCAGCGTGGACGACCCGTAGCCGAACAGGGGGATGTCCATCTCCAGCGCGAAGAGCTCGACGAAGCGAGCGATCTGCTTCTTGTAGACCTCGTGCTTCTTCGACGGGCTCATGATCTCCAGCGCACCTGCGAGGTACGTCAACCTGATCCCCGGCCGATCGAAGAGCTCGCGCAACGCGCGATACGTCTTCCACTCGACATCGTGCAGTACGACGAGCTGATCCGTATCGTCCGGCGCCGCCGCGATATCCGGAGCCACCGCTGCCGCCGCGTGTGCCATCGACCTCACGCTACCACGCGTCCCGTCAGCAGGCGTCCAGATGAAGGCGCCCGGCGCGCCCGGCGCCGCTCGGCGCTCTCCGCGCAGCTCGCCCGTCGCGCTCTCGCAAGTCCGATGCAACGCCGCGCGATGCTCGTGGCGCATGAACGCGAACGGCCGGGGCGTTCAACCCCGGCCGTCGTCGCTGCATGGGTGGTGGGCGCTGTAGGGTTTGAACCTACGACTTTCACCGTGTGAGGATGACACTCTACCGCTGAGTTAAGCGCCCTGAGAGCCGGTTTTCTAGCCGGCGAGGTGGGCGGGTGTCAACCCGCGCAGCGTCGGAAGCGTGGCGCGGCCCGGCGAGGATCGCGCGCGCGCGTCAACTGCGGTGCGTGGGCGCGCGGCGGACCTCGGAGGCCTCGGCCTCGGCGGCGGCCGCGAGCTCCTCGTTCTGCGCCCAGTCGATGAGCTGCTCGTCATCGACGTCGACCGGCAGGCCCTCGGGCGCCTTGCGCTCGTCGGCGACGTCGATCTCGATGTCGTCCTCGTCGGTGCGGCGCTTCGGCTTGCCGGGCGGCGGCTTCTTGCCGGGCGTCGGGCCGACCGGCCCGCTGCCGGCGGCGGTCGCCGGCGGACGCGGCTCGGGCGCGCCGGTCTGCGTGCTCGCGCGGCCGGGGGGCGGCGCGACCAGCGGCTTCGACAGGCTGCGGTTGCCGAGCTCGGCGACGCAGTTCCACACGATCGTCGACGGCAGGTGCTTGCAGATCGTCGCGATCGTCACCGTGTCGACCACCAGGCGCGCGTCTGTCCGGCTGGCGGACAGGGCCGCGGTGATGAGCTGCTTCCAGACGACGCGCGGCAGGTGCTTCGACAGCTCCTCCGGCGTCGCGTGGCGCAGCACGTCCGACGGCGTGCCGATGCCCTGGTCGAGCGCGCTCTCCAGCACGTCGGTGAGGAAGTCGGGGATCGACATCAGCGACCTCCGTTGCCGGCGATGCCGGCCCGCTGGGCCGCGGCGGCGATGCACTGCCAGAGCACGTCGTGCGGCAGGTGCTTCGCCATCACGTCCGGCGTGACCGTCTCGATCACGCGATCGGGCGTCATGCTGCCGGCGGCCAGCGACGCCGCCAGGACCTTCGACAGCAGGTCGGGCGGCAGGTTGTTCGCGAGCACCTCGGGCGTCGCGTGATCGAGCACGTCGGACGGCGCGAAGATCTGGTTGTCGAGCCCGGACTCCATCATCTTCGCGAACCAGCGCTGGCGGCCTTCGTTCGTCATGTGCACTCCTTGCTGTACGGCCGCGCACAAGCGCGGGCGGCGGTGGTGAGGCCCCACCGACGAGGCACGCTAACACGCCGGGCCTGCCATCGGTGACCGACTCGGCGGCCGATTACCGTTCCTCCCCCGGCGCTCCCCGAGGGCGCCGTACGAGGCGGCGGCGATTCCTGCTCCGCTCCCGCCGCCCGAGCGGCGGGCGGCCACCTCGTGCGGGCGAGCGGTCGCGAACGAGCGATCGGTCCCGCGCGCCCGCGAGCCGCCCGAGCAAGGCGGCCGGGCGATCGACACGACGCGAGTCGTGACCGCGCGCGCGTCGCTACCCGATCCGTACCGCGCGCGATCTCGAGGCGACATCACACCCGAGGTGCGAGCCTCACCGCTCGCGCGGCGCTCGATCACCGTGCGTACGCGCACGGGCGCGCGCCTGCGCGCACGCTCCCGCCACACCCTGTCGGTTGGCCGACAGACCTGATCGGTGGACCGACGACGCCGGCGTCAAGGTCGCGGAGAGGTCGGAGCACGAGACCCGCCACGCGCGGAACCGACCGCGCTGAAGCGAAATCGCTGCGGACGAGCCGCGGACCGTGCGCAGTTCTGTCGGAGCGCGGCTGCGGTCGATCTCCGCGCGCCCGCGCACGTGGCGGGTTGCACACCGGCGGTTCTTTCCGCATGGTGCGAGGGCATGACGCGAGGTGAGCCCAGAGCGCGCGAATCCTCGGGGACCGTGCTCTACCGCCAGACCTCGCTCGGCCTCGAGGTCCTCCTCGTCCATCCGGCCGGCAACTTCAACCGGCGCGCGCCGTGGGGCATCCCGAAAGGACAGCCCAACCCGGAGGAATCGCTCGAGGACGCGGCCCGCCGCGAGACGATGGAGGAGACGGGCGTCACGGCCGGCGCGCTGGTCGCGCTCGGCCACGTGGACTACACGCGCTCGCGCAAGCGCGTGCACGCCTTCGCGGGACCCGCGCCCGTCGATGCGACGCCGCGCTGCGCCTCGTGGGAGGTCGACAAGGCGGAGTTCATCGAGATCTCTCGCGCTCGTCGCATCATCCATCCCGACCAGGCGACGTTGCTCGACCGTCTGCTCGCGCACTTACGCGGGCCCAAGGACGACGCGACCGCGGCGCTCTAGCGAGCTGCCGGCTGAGCTCCGCCCACTCGTTCGCACGACTCGACGCGCGCGAAGACATCTGCTAGAGAGTCTCCCCTGCGGCGCCGGCCCGGCCGGCCGCCGGCCAGGATCCCGACGGCGAGACCTGCGCGACCGACACGGCGTTCATCGACGCTGTCGCACGTCGCAGGTCCAAACCGGTGGAATCGCGATCGCGTCACTCGTCGTCGGGGATCGGCCCGCGGCGCCGCGGCCGGGCCTGAAGCCGGCACGGATCTCGCTTGTACTTTCGGGTGGGTTGCACGGACCCCCGACCGTGCGCAGCATGGGAAGAACCAGGCAGTCCACCCTGTTCGTGGACTCGTAACTGCATCGGGAACGACAGGTCCCGGACATCCGACGTGGCCCTCCAGCGGCCCAACGTCCTGCCCCGTGCCTCCGCACCTGCGGTCCGCGGGCTGAACGCGCACCTCGTGCGCCCTCGTAGCCGCGCCCTTCCGGCGTAACGTTTCTGCCGGAGCGAGCGTCTTTTCCCCGATCGGCACGCCGCCAGCGGCCGAATCGATCGGAATCGGAGTTGTTCCATGGCCCCTGCAAAGCCCACCCACCGCCGCCCCGCCCCGCCCCGCGCGACCCGCCCCCAGCGGTCGAATCCGCGTGGCACCCGCCGTTCGAGCTCGCCGACCGCCGCCGCCGCGGAGACCAAGCCGAAGGCGAGCGGGGCTCCGGCCGAGGTCGACTTCGAGCAGCCGGCGGCGCCGCCCGCGACGTCGCCCGAGCTGAAGCCGCTCAAGGGTGACGGCGACGATCACCTGTCGACGTACTTCCGCGATCTGGCCGAGCACGATCTGCTCGGGCCCGATCAGGAGCGCGAGCTCGCCCAGGGCATCGAGGATCAGGAGATCCTGACCTGGGAGCGCATCTTCGTGCGCGCCGACGTGGTGCCGCAGGTCGTGGACATGCTCGAGGGCAAGCTCGAGCAGCCGCTCAAGCCGCAGAAGCTGCTCAAGTGCGCCGAGCAGGTGCGCGCCGCCGGCAAGAAGCCGGACGCGAAGGTGACCGGCCGTCTGACGGTGGCCGCCCGCGAGGTCGCCGAGCAGCTCCGCGCGCAGGACCTCGATCGCACGCACGTCGACATCGTGATCCGCGAGCTGCGCCGCGAGCGGACCGACGCGCTCAAGACCGGCTCGTCGGAGCTCGGCGCCGGCACCCGCGCGTTCGCGCAGTACCTGTCGGGCATCGACGACGCCTACCGCGGCGCGAGCGCGCTGCGCGAGGAGTTCGTCAAGGCGAACCTCCGCCTGGTGGTGACGATGGCGCGCCGCTACGACCGTGGCGGCATGCCGCTCGCCGACCTCATCCAGGAGGGCAACCTCGGGCTGATGCACGCGGTCGGTCGCTTCGACTACCGGCGCGGGCTCCGCTTCTCGACGTACGCGTGCTGGTGGATCCGCCACGCGATCGGCCGCGCGCTCGCCGACAAGGCGCGCGCGGTGCGCATCCCGGTCCACATGCTCGAGGCGCAGCAGCAGCTCGAGAAGGTGCGCCAGCAGCTCATCCGCGAGCTCGGCCGCCAGCCGACCCCGCAGGAGGTGGCGAAGGCCGCGCGCGTGCCGCTGGCCAAGCTGAACCAGATGCACCGGTACCTGATGGGGCAGCCGCTCAGCCTCGACCGGCCGATCCACGAGAACGACGACCGCCAGCTCGGCGAGACGCTCGCCGATCCGGACAGCGAGGACGTCGATCCAGCGGACGACCTGACGACGGTGGCGCTGACCAAGCA
Organism: Kofleriaceae bacterium; assembly: GCA_035546475.1. Taxonomy (GTDB): domain Bacteria; phylum Myxococcota_A; class Polyangia; order Haliangiales; family Haliangiaceae; genus UBA2376. The sequence continues at coordinate 1,297 of DASZXE010000719.1, read as the reverse complement.
GGTGCGCTCGCTGATGCACGCGCTGTCGCCGATCGAGGCGGACGTGCTGCGCCAGCGGTTCGGCCTGGTCAACGACGAGGAGCGGACGTTCCGCGAGATCGGCGACCAGTACCGGCTGTCGCGCGAGCGGATCCGGCAGATCCAGAACTCCGCGCTCGACAAGCTGAAGAAGGCGCTGGAGCGCGACCACACCGGCCTGTTCGAGAACTGATCGGCCCCAGCGAGCGAAGCGAGCGCCGGGCGATCGGCGCTCCTGCGGGCCCGGGCTTCACCGCCCGGGCTCGCTCATTTTCGGCGGGTCGGCGGCGGCTGTCAGCGGCGCGGCTCGCGCGGGGCGCGGACGAGCTGCTCGCTGATCGACCAGAGGCGCTCCTGCGAGGCGCGGTCGAGGGCGACGGGCGATGGCTTGCGCGGCTTGCGGTCGTCGAAGTAGCGGCCGGTGACGGTCGCGACCTCGGGCGACAGCGCGAGGAAGAGCGGCGTCTCGGCGCCGCGCGCGGGCGTGCGCAGGAGCGGGCCGGACAGCTTCATCAGCAGCTCGGGGAGCTCGCGGCCGAGCCGGGTCTTGACCAGGCCCGGGTGCGCCGCGTTGGCGGTGACGCCGGTGCCGGCGAGCCGCCGCGCGAGCGCGAAGGTGAACAGCAGGTTGGCGAGCTTCGACGCGGCGTAGGCGTCGGTGCCGCGGTAGCGGCCGCGCGCGTGCTGGAGGTCGTCCCAGGCCATGCGCCCGCGCACGTGGAGGCCGCTCGACAGCACGACGATGCGCGCCGGCGCGCTCGCGCGCAGGAGCGGCTCGAGCTCGCGGACGAGCAGGAAGTGGCCGAGGTGGTTCACGCCGAAGGCGAGCTCGAAGCCGTCGGCGGTGGTGCGGCGCGCGCCCGGCCAGACGCCGGCGTTGCAGACGAGGATGTCGAGGCGCGGCAGCTCCGCGCGGGCGCGGGCGGCGAACGCGCGCACCGAGGCGAGGCTGGCGAGGTCGAGCGGCCAGGCGACGACCCGCGCCTCGTCGCGGACCTCGCGGCGGACGACGGCGGCGGCTTCCTCGCACGCGCGGGCGTCGCGGCCGGCGAGGATGACCCGCCGCCCTGCCCTCGCCAGGCCGCGCACGAGCTCGAGGCCGATGCCGCCGTTGCCGCCGGTGACGATGGCGATCGCGGGTGTGGCGGGCGTGGCCGACGCGGCGGACGTGGCCGAGCTGTCCGGCATCACCGCCCCGCCGTGCGCGGGCCCGCGCCGTTCGCGGGCCGCCGAAGATTTTCGCGGTGGCCTCGAAATCGATAGCGATGTCGAATGGTTG
>DASZXE010000718.1:0-4371 GCA_035546475.1 Kofleriaceae bacterium | reverse complement strand
GGGACGTGCCGGGGGCGCCGGGCGCGCCGGCCGTCGGGGTCGCGCCGGGGGCGCCGCTCGCGGGCGTGGGCGCCGGTGTCGTCGCGGGCGGCTTGGTCGTCGGCGGCGTCGCGCCCGGCTGGGCGACGGCGAGCATCGGCGCCGCGAGGGCGATCAGGGCGAGCGCGACGCCGGAACTGCGCGACGCGAGCGAGACGGAGGCGGTGGTGCGCATCGTGACTCCAGGGCCGGTGCCGGCGATCCACCTTGCATCATGTCCGCGCGACGGCCAGTCGCCATAATGCAAATGGAATTGTGCAGTTGTAACACCCGGCCGCGGCCCGATCAAACCGCCTTCTGGCCGGCGGTTGACCGCGGTCACCCATCCGCCGCCGATGTCGCGCCGATCGTGAACACCCGTTGCCGCTACGGCGCCGGGGCCAGGAGCTTCCAGAGCGCCTCGAGGACGGCGTCGGTGCCGGCGCCGGTGGCGGCCGACATGGTGAGCAGGGTGTGGCCGCGGGCCGCGAAGGCGGCGGCGAGCTCCTCGACCGAGCCGTGCGTGGTGCCGGCGTCGATCTTGTTGAGCACGACCACCTGCGGCTTGGCGGCGAGGTCCGGCGCGTAGCGGGCGAGCTCGGCGTTGATGACGTCGAAGTCGTGCAGCGGGTCGCGGTCGGGGCCGGTCGTGAACGTGTCGTCGAGGATGTGGAGGAGCGCGCGGCAGCGCTCGACGTGGCGGAGGAACTGGTGGCCGAGGCCGGCGCCCTCGGCGGCACCCTCGATCAGGCCGGGGATGTCGGCGATGACGAAGGTGCGGTCGTCCGACAGCCGGACGACGCCGAGGTTGGGCACCAGCGTGGTGAACGGGTAGTCGGCGACCTTCGGGCGCGCGCGCGACACCCGCGAGATGAAGGTCGACTTGCCGACGTTCGGGTAGCCGAGGAGGCCGACGTCGGCGAGCAGCTTCAGCTCGAGGCGGAGGGTGCGCGTCTCGCCCGGCGTGCCGGGCTCGGCGGTGCGCGGCGCCTGGTTCCACGGCGTCGCGAAGTGGATGTTGCCCCGGCCGCCCTTGCCGCCCTGGGCGACGACCGCGCGGTCGCCGCTGCGGGTCAGGTCGGCGAGGACCGCGCCGGTCTCGGCGTCCTGGACGACGGTGCCGACCGGGACCCGGAGGACGAGGTCGGGGCCGGCGGCGCCGTACTGATCCTTCGCACGGCCGTGCTCGCCGGGGGTGGCCTTGTAGTGGCGCTGGTAGCGGAAGTCGAGCAGCGTGCCGAGCTGGTGGTCGGCGACCATGACGACCGAGCCGCCGTCGCCGCCGTCGCCTCCCGAGGGACCGCCGCGGGGGACGTTGTCCTCGCGCCGCATGGCGGCGGAGCCGTTGCCGCCGTCGCCGGCCTTCACGTGGATCGTGGCTTCGTCGATGAACTGCATGGCGGCGGACCGAGGGGGAGACATAGCAAAAAAGCGTCACATCCGTTCCGGACGTTCTCGACCCCGCGCCGATGACCGTCACAAATGTTCCCGTCGGGCTCAATTCCTCGCATCGTGCGGCCGGAAGGCCCAAGATCGAGCCGCTCATGGAACCCGACGAGATCCTCTTCAACCGGTGGAAGGACGGCGACCAGATCGCCGGCCGCGAGCTGTTCTCGCGGTACTTCCGCGCGCTCTACCGGTTCTTCGCCAACAAGTGCGACGAGCCGGACGAGATGGCGCAGGCGACGTTCCTCGCGCTGGTGAAGGCGCGCGACCAGTTCGCCGGTCGCGCCAGCTTCCGCACGTACGTCTACACGATCGCGCGCAACGAGCTGTACCGCCACCTGCGCGGCCTCCAGCGGACGCGCCAGTTCGACCCCGAGCTGTCGTCGATCGCGGACATGGTGTCGTCGGCGGGCGCCAAGCTCGCGCGCGGCGAGGACCACCGCCGGCTGTGCGCGGCGCTGCGCACGCTGCCGGTCGAGCAGCAGACGCTGCTCGAGCTGCACTACTGGGAGGGCCTCGACGCCGCCGCGCTCGCCGAGGTCTTCGGCAGCAACTCGACCGCCATCCGCAAGCGGCTCCACCGCGCCCGCACCGCGCTGCGCGAGGCGATGGTCGCGTCGTCGGCCGCGCCCGCCCAGGCCCTCGAGTCGGAGGACGCCCTCGACACCTGGGCCCGCGGCCTCGCCGGCTGACCGGCGCGCCGACTCTCCCGAATTTTTTTGCGATACGCGCGACACGTTTCGCGGCCGCCGACTCTATCCCCGCCGAAGCCACTCATTCGGGGAGAGTGTCCATGTCGCGCACCGTCCGTCTCTGCTCGCTCTTGATTCCAGCGCTCGCGCTCGCCGCCTGCGCCGACCCGGCCACGACCGGCGGCGGCGAGCTCGCCTTCCAGGGAGGCGGCGGCCAGGGTGGGTGCCCGGAATGGGGTTGCACCGGCAACTCGCCGGTCATCGGTCCGTACGAGCTGCACGAGCTCGATCTCGACGGCTCGCCCAACACGCAGGGCGTCTCGATCGGCGCCATCAGCCTGAACGGCGTGCCGGTCCGCGTCGTCTTCAAGGGCGGCGATCAGATCTACGCCGTCGACGACAACCAGAACGTCTACTCGGGCACCCAGCTCGACCACCTCACCTTCTTCCTGCGCACGCCGACGACCCGCTACGACCTCGTCGTGACCCAGGTGACGCCGAAGGCGACCTCGAACACCCGCTTCTGGGTCGGCAAGGCGGATCAGATCGAGACCTACGAGCTGCAGTTCGCCGACGAGGCGCACCCGAACGAGCTGCGGCCGGTCTGCAAGAACCCGCCGCCCAGCGAGGGCGGCGGCGAGAACTGGCCGGCGTCGTTCGAGTCGATCCTCTTCCAGGGCGACCGCTACGACGGGACGAAGAAGGTCGTCATCGCCGCCAGCTACGAGGAGTCGCGCAACTGGTTCAACATCGCCTGCGCCGGCAGCGTGATCGCGAAGCTGCACCTGAACCGGCACACGACCGCCGGCTCCGACGACGACCACCGCACGCACCCGGAGGAGCGGCAGGCGCTGCTGAAGATGTACACCGGCGACTTCTGCGGCGAGGGCTACGCGTTCACCCAGGCCGGCACGCCGCTCCACTGGCAGAACGCGTTCGGCTGGCGGAAGCTCGACGGCACCGAGGTCGGCTTCGAGTCGTGGTGGGACTCGCACGGCGCGCTCTGCCTGACCAGCCACCGGCTCGGCTCGGCCTACTACGACGCGGTCGCCGCCGCGTGCGGCCTGCCGGCGTGCGAGGGCAACCCGTTCCCGAAGGAGTGGCTCGACGGCGCCTACCTGGAGACCGCCGTCCCGCAGTAGTCGCTACGGCGGCGGGCCGAGGAGCGGCGCGAGCGCGGCGCGGCGGCGGGCGAGGAGCGGGCCGGGGACCGAGGCGGCGATGGCGTCGTAGATCGAGGCCGCGAGCGCGGCGTCGTGGCGGGCGCGGCCGGCCTGACCGTCGCGCGCGAGCACGACCGCGGCGGCGGCCTGGCCGTCGGCGAAGTAGAGCCGGTTCCACCACTCGCCCGCGTCGCGGTTGCCGACGTCCTCGAGGATGCGGACCGCCTGGGCGCGATCGCCGCCGGCGAGCGCGCGGTAGCCGCGCGACAGGTCCTGCGCGGCCGGCGTGGTGGCCTCCTCGCCGAGGGCGAGGATGGTGTCGGCGAGCGCGGCGCGGCCGGTGTCGCCGCGGACGATCGCGTTCCACAGGACGGCGTAGCCGCAGTCGCCGATCGGCCGGGTCAGGTCGGGGTAGAGCAGCACGAGGCGCCCGCACGCCCGGTCGAGCTCGTCGAGCGCGCCGGCCGAGGTGTCGGCGATGCTGGCGACCGTGATGCGGGCCCGCAGCGTGCGCGGGTGGTCGGCGCCGAGGCGGCGGGTGAGGGTGTCGACCAGCTCGCGGCCGATGGCGGCGCGCTCGCCGTCGTCGCCGCTGACGTGGAGCAGGCCCTCGTCGACGACCGTCAGCTCGAGGCCGCCGGCGCCGGTCACCGTCGAGGCCAGGGCGTGGGCGCGCTCGAACTCGGCGAGCGCGGCGGCGCGGTCGCCGCGGGCGAGGGCGACGCTGCCGAGGTTGGAGGCGAGCAGCGCGCGGGCGAAGGCGACCCGGTCGCCGAGGTGCTCGCCCATCGGCTCGATCAGCTCGAGCGCGGCGTGGAGATCGGGCGGCGCCGTCAGGTAGACGCTGGTGCCGGCGGCGAAGACGCGGCGGGCGAAGGCCTCGAGCGCGGTCGGCTGGTCGCCGACGGCGAGCGCCTCGCGGGTGGCCTCGGCGAAGTCGGCGTCGCCGCGGTCGTCGCGGAGGCCGGCGAGCGCGACGCGGCCGCGGGCGAGCAGCGCGCGGGCGAGGACCGGCCGGTAGACGCCGGCGAGCCGGCGGGCGGCGGCGACCG